>JADZAR010000103.1 GCA_020852475.1 Nitrosomonas sp. | reverse complement strand
CTCAGGAAGATGTTACCGAGGCATTCAAAAGGCTTCGTCAGTCGGAAACAACGGGACGACCTTTGGGTTCGGAGGATTGGATCGAAAAGTTAGCGGCAATGACTGGTCGTGAACTTAAGGCGAAGAAACGTGGCCGCAAAAGAAAGTAAAGAGTGGGAATTAAGTGTATTTAGTAAACTGTTACCGTAATTTTCATGGTCAAGTGACCATGGCGTGCAGTGACTGAATTTCTGACTCCCGATCCGGCGCCAACCTCTTACCCGACGCAAATACTTCATTGCTGTTCTCAATCAGTTGCTTCTTCCACTTCACAATCAGATTGCTGTTGATGCCATACTGCCGGGCTAACTCGGTTAGCGTCTTGTCGCCCTTGATTGCCGCCAGTGCAACTTTTGATTTAAACTCCGGTGAATGATTTCTGCGTCTCTTGCTCATTTTCTGTACTCCTCTTATTTATAAAAATAATCATACAGAAAATAACTCCTTAACTTTGACCATCTGGTGTCCAATTAACTGGACCCACTTCTGTTGTTCGATTCCTCTCCGACATCAGCGCCAGCCAAATATGGTTTCAGCATGTCGGCAATAACCTTGAAGTCAGCGTCATCGGCACCAGTGACAAGCTGGTAATTAATGACTGGTACTCTGGAACAGCTTACCGAATTAAACGATTCAGGACTACGGACGGATTCACGCTCTTCGATAGCCAGATCGACGACCTGGTTGATGCCATGGCCGTTTTTGCCCTGCCGGATATCGGGCAAACGGAACTGCCTGTTGATTATGCGGCAGTGCTTGATCCGCTTATTGCCAGTCTTTGGGTGTAAAGCGGTACCTGTGTCACTCCGCAACGATTTCAATCAATACTTCATTCGGATTCGCCGGTTCGCCTTTGATCACATGAACAGCCTTGACAGTACCGGTAATCGGCGCGGTGACTTCGGTTTCCATTTTCATGGCCTCAGTGACCAGAACCGGCTGCCCGGCGTTAACTTTCTGGCCGACTTTGACCAGTACGTCGAGAATATTGCATGGCATGCTGACGACGACATCGCCTTCAGCCGAAGGACGACGGCGTTTGCTGGCGATGTTGCTCTGCACCGCGCCTTGCGTGCCGCCATCAAGAACGATTTCATCCAGTGTTTCGACGACGATCTCCTCGGGTACGCCGTCCACCATGAAGTAAAAATGCCGCAGTGTGTCATTTTTAGGGCTGGTGCCGGTAATCTTGATGTGATAGGACTCGCCATGCAACGCCACATTGAATTCGGTCGGTGCTTTCTGAACACCGCCAGTGGCGTTAGCCGCTAATTCCAAAGGTTCGGGTATCAGATGGTCGGTTGAACGTAATTCCAGGAATTGCTTGCCGACTTCCGGAAACATTGCGTAGCTGAGAACGTCCTCGTCGTTCAGCGCCAGATGACCGATTTCCTGACGCAGATTTTCCAGTTCCGGTTTCAGCAGATCAGCTGGCCGGCAATCGATAATTTCTTCTTTCCCAATGGCCCGTTTTTGCAGATTGGCATTGATAGGCGCGGGGGCCTTGCCATAACCGCCCTGCAAGTAGCGCTTCACTTCGTTGGTGATGGTGGAATAGCGTGAACCGGTAAGCACGTTGAGCACCGCCTGGGTGCCGACAATCTGTGACGTCGGAGTGACCAGCGGTGGATAGCCGAGGTCTTTGCGCACCAGGGGAATTTCTTCATAGACTTCATTGATGCGGTCCAGTGCGTTACGTTCCTGCAACTGATTGGCGAGGTTGGAAATCATGCCGCCGGGTACCTGGAATACATGGACGCGGGTATCGACACCGGTAAATTCGCTTTCGAAGCGATGGTATTTTTTGCGGACTTCGGTGAAGTAGCTGTTTGCTTTCTGTAACGCATCCAGATTCAAACCGGTGTCATATTCCGTGTTCTGCAACGCCGTTACCATGCTTTCGGTGGGTGGGTGGCTGGTTCCGCCTGACCAGGATGATAATGCCGTATCGATATGGCGGCAGCCCGCCTCGATGGCCTTTATCTGACACATTTCGGCCAACCCCGCGGTCGCATGGCAGTGCAGGTGAATCGGAAGGTCAACCGTGTCGCGCAGTGCTTTCATCAGTTCGCTGGTGATATAGGGCGTCAGCAGGCCGGCCATGTCCTTGATCGCGATGGAATCACAGCCCAATGCAGCCAGATCTTTGGCCAGTGTTACGAAACTGCGGATATCATGCGCCGGACTGGTTGTGTAACAGATCGTACCTTGCGCGTGTTTGCCGGATTCCTTGGTGGCTTCGATGGCGGTCGTCAGATTGCGCACGTCGTTGAGCGCATCAAAGATGCGGAAAACATCCATGCCATTTTCGGCGGCCCGTTTGATAAATGCGTGCACGACATCGTCCGAATAGTGACGATAGCCGAGCAGGTTCTGTCCGCGTACCAGCATTTGCAGGGGTGTGGTAGGCAATGCGGCTTTCAGTTTGCTCAAGCGTTCCCACGGATCTTCCTTGAGAAACCGCAGACAAGCGTCAAAGGTGGCGCCGCCCCAGCATTCCAGTGACCAGTAACCGATGCTGTCGAGCATCGGGCAGGCGGGCAGCATATCCTCAGTACGCAGCCGGGTTGCAATCAGGGATTGATGCGCGTCGCGCAAAATCACATCGGTAATATAAACTTTTTGCATATTCTTCCTCGATTAACCAGATAAGCGTCCGTATACTTACAACCCGGTATGTGATGCCATTGCGGCGGCTATCACGCTGGCCAGGACTTCCGGTCGGGGTTTGTCGGAATAATTGATCAGTGTGGGGTTCTGCTCGACAAAGCCGGTATTAAACTTTGCTACGCGGAACTGTGGGTGCCTAAGAATCCTCAGATAATACGGAATGGTTGTTTTAATGCCGAATAATCCCATGTCGCGCAGCGCGCGTTCGCCGCGCTTGATGGCATCTTCCCAGGTCAGTGCGCTGACAATGACTTTTGCAACCATGGAATCATAAAATGGCGGTATTTCATAGCCGGTATATATGGCGGTATCGGTTCGCACACCCGGTCCGCCCGGTGCATAATAACGGGAAATACGGCCAAAACTCGGTAGAAAGCTGTTTTTTGGATCTTCAGCATTGATGCGGAATTGAATCGCATAGCCTCGCCGTACGATCTCTTCCTGCTTGTAGCGTAATCGCAAGCCTGCTGCTACGCGTATCTGTTCTTCGACGATGTCAACACCGGTAATGGTTTCAGTGATGGTGTGTTCGACCTGTACGCGGGTATTCATTTCCATGAAGTAGAAACGGCCGTTATCGTCGAGCAGAAATTCCACGGTTCCGGCATTGGTATAACCGACCGATTTGGCGGCAATGACTGCGAGGCCACCGATATATTGACGCTGTGCTTCATCGAGCTGTGGCGATGGCGCGATTTCAATTAGTTTCTGGTTGCGACGTTGGATGGAGCAATCGCGCTCGTACAGATGCAGCACATTGCCGTGATGATCCGCGAGGATCTGTACTTCAATGTGGCGGGGATTGACAATACATTTTTCCAGAAACACATCGGCGCGTCCAAATGCCTTGGTTGCTTCCGATATGACACGCACGTAGTTGCGCTTGAGTTCGTCAGCGGTGTCGCAACGCCGGATGCCGCGGCCGCCACCGCCGGAGGTCGCTTTCAGCATAACGGGATAGCCGATCTGCTCGGCAACTTCCAGCGCGTCTTCCACAGAATCCAAATTGCCTTCCGATCCGGGTGTCACCGGAAGACCGGCTGCTTTCATCGCGTTGCGGGCTTCTGTTTTATCACCCATGCGATGTATGACGTCTGCGCCAGGGCCGATAAAAATCAGCCGGCGTTCTTTGCATGCGCGGGCAAATTGTGCGTTTTCGGACAGAAATCCATAGCCTGGATGAATAGCGTCGCAGCCGGTTGCCAGTGCCAGATCAACCAATGCGTAAATATTCAGATAACAGGACATCGGTTCGCTGCCGATGCAATAGGCTTCGTCCGCTTTTTTAACATGCAACGCGAAACGGTCCGCCTCCGAATAGATGGCGACTGAACGGATACCCATTTCAGCGCAGGCCCGTATAATGCGCACGGCGATTTCACCGCGGTTGGCGATCAGGATTTTACGCAGCATGATTTTGGTATTCTTCCTTTATGCATTCAACGATGCGCATATTCTACCCGAACATTGTGAATTCCGGCTGAAAGTGAAACGTATTCGCCATTTCAATTGCCCGGGATCGCCGGTGCACGGCGTGATAAAATTGATGTTCACATTATTCAAGTTAATTCAAAAATAAAAACGTTATGGGTTTTTCCACGCTTACGGCTTTGTCGCCACTGGACGGCCGGTACCATCAAAAAGTAGCGCCATTGCAACATTATTTCAGCGAGTTTGCACTGATTCGCTATCGTGTTCAGGTGGAGGTTGCATGGTTGCAGGCGCTTGCCAATGCAGCTGAAATCAGCGAAGTGCCGGCATTTTCAAATGAAACCAACGCGCGATTAAATAGCCTTGTGGTTGATTTTTCCGTCGCGGATGCCGAAGCCGTTAAGGCAATCGAGATGACTACCAATCATGATGTCAAAGCGGTTGAATACTGGTTAAAGCAAAAGCTTGCGGACAACCGTGAAGTCACCGGCGCTGCGGAATTTATTCATTTTGCCTGCACCTCGGAAGATATTAACAATCTATCGCATGGTTTGATGCTCAAACAAAGCCTGGAACAGGTTATGCTGCCGGCGTTGGATAACATTATTGCCAAGCTGATAGAACTGGCGCATCAGCTGGCGGATTTACCCATGCTTGCACGCACGCACGGACAACCGGCGACGCCGACAACACTGGGCAAAGAAATGGCCAATGTGGTCTATCGTCTGCAACGTGGCAGAAAGCAATTGAAGAATATTTCCTTGCTTGGAAAGATCAATGGCGCTGTCGGAAATTACAACGCACATTTATCGACTTATCCCGATTTTGATTGGGAAATTTTTGCACAATCCTTTGTTGAATCGCTCGGACTGACATTTAATCCCTATACCACGCAAATTGAACCGCACGACGCTATAGCGGAACTATTCGATGCCTATGCTCGCATCAACACTATTTTGCTGGATTTGAACCGCGATATCTGGGGCTACATTTCACTTGGTTTTTTCAAGCAGAAAACGAAGGCGAATGAAGTGGGTTCTTCGACTATGCCGCATAAAGTCAATCCGATTGACTTTGAAAACTCGGAAGGCAATCTCGGGATCGCCAATGCGCTGTTGCGGCATTTGGGTGAAAAGCTGCCGGTTTCGCGCTGGCAGCGGGATCTTACCGACTCGACCGTGTTACGCAACATGGGTGTGGCGCTGGGTCATACTTTGTTGGCCTATGACGCGTGCAGTAAAGGTTTGAGCAAACTTGAAGCCAATCCGGAACAACTCGCCAGAGACCTGGATGATGCCTGGGAGGTGCTGGCTGAACCGATTCAGACCATCATGCGCCGGTACGCAGTGCCGCAACCCTATGAGCAACTCAAGGCGCTGACACGCGGTAAAAGCGGCGTTACCCAAGCAGTCTTGCATCAGTTCATTCAAGGGTTGGAAATTCCTGAAGTCGAGAAACAAAAGCTGCTGACGATGAAGCCGCGTGATTATACCGGTAAAGCGGGGATACTCGCGCGCAGAATAAAGGATTGAATAAATCTGTTTTGAAACATCTTGTTATTGTTAAGAATCAAATTTTCTTGCAAAAAAACACATGACAGGACTTGAAATCAGCAAAACAGTCTCTATAACCCCCAGATAGTTAAGAGGAGGTACGATGCAATATTCACAGAATCCCCAGGATATGAAATCCGGTGAAGCCGCAGAATCAACGGATAATGTAAAAAACGAATCATTAAACCCATCCTCTGCGGAGACGGATGAGATCATACAGACAACTGTTCAGAGTGAAACAAATCAGGATACCTTGCCCGGTTTGGCGCAGTCATTGAAAGAAGCCGAGCGTAAAGCGGCTGAACATCATGATGCCTGGCTACGCGCCAAAGCAGAAGCTGAAAATGTACGCAGACGTGCTCAGGCTGATGTTTCCAATGCGCATAAATATGCCGTTGAGAATTTTTCCACCGAGTTACTGACCGTGATGGACAGTCTCGAAGCAGCTTTGGCTGTTGAAAATGCTAACGTGGAAAACTTCAAGAACGGTATGGAGTTGACACAGAAACAGTTAGTCGCTGTTTTTGAGAAATTTAATATTAAGGCAATTGATCCGGTCGGAGAGAAATTCGATCCGCATCAGCATCAGGCTATGTGTACCGTTGATTCCGAACTCGAACCCAATACTGTCGTGCAGGTTATGCAGAAAGGTTACAAGCTGCATGAGCGGGTGATCCGGCCAGCGCTCGTGATGGTATCGAAAACAAAAGACGCCTGACAGGCGCATTCAATTAAATCCGGCTTGAAATTCTAATGGAACGACTCCATTTATCTGATTAATTCACGGACAGTTTTTAATTCTTAAAGGATCTTAAAATGGCAAAAATTATCGGTATCGATTTGGGCACAACCAATTCCTGTGTTGCAATTATGGAAAGTGGCAAACCCAAAGTGGTCGAGAATTCTGAAGGCACGCGTACGACGCCTTCCATCGTTGCTTACACAGAGGACAACGAGATACTGGTCGGCGCCTCAGCCAAGCGTCAGGCGGTTACTAATCCGAAAAACACTTTGTTTGCGGTAAAGCGTTTGATCGGTCGCCGGTTTGACGAGGAAATGGTGCAAAAAGACATTAAAATGGTGCCTTACAAGATTATCAAGGCGAACAATAACGACGCCTGGGTTGAAGTGAGAGACAAAAAAATAGCACCGCCCGAGGTTTCCGCGCAGGTACTTAAAAAAATGAAAAAAACCGCAGAGGATTATCTGGGCGAACCAGTAACCGAAGCGGTAATTACCGTGCCGGCCTATTTCAATGATTCACAACGCCAAGCAACCAAGGATGCGGGCAAAATCGCCGGGTTGGAAGTCAAACGGATTATCAATGAACCAACTGCCGCAGCGCTTGCTTTCGGCATGGACAAAAAGGAAGGTGACCGCAAAATTGCGGTTTACGATCTGGGGGGCGGCACTTTCGATATTTCAATTATCGAAATTGCGGATCTTGATGGCGAACATCAATTCGAGGTACTGGCGACCAATGGCGACACATTCCTGGGTGGTGAGGATTTCGATTCACGCATCATCGAATATCTGGTTGATGAATTCAAAAAAGAAAACGGCATTGATCTGAGACAGGACATGCTGGCGTTGCAACGTTTGAAAGATGCTGCCGAAAAAACCAAAATCGAATTGTCATCCAGCCAGCAAACCGAAGTGAATCTGCCGTATATCACCGCTGATGCCAGTGGCCCCAAACATATGGCGATCAAGATTACGCGCGCCAAACTGGAAAGTTTGGTGGAGGAATTGATCGAACGGACAGCAGAACCTTGCCGTATCGCAATGAAGGATGCCGGTGTATCTGCTTCCGAAATTGATGATGTGATTCTTGTGGGCGGCCAATCACGGATGCCTAAGGTGCAGGAAAAAGTCAAGGAGATCTTCGGTAAAGAACCACGTAAAGACGTTAATCCTGACGAGGCTGTCGCTGTTGGCGCGGCGATTCAGGGTGGCGTGTTGCAAGGTGATGTCACGGATGTGTTGTTGCTCGATGTGACCCCATTGTCGTTGGGTATTGAAACACTCGGTGGCGTCATGACCAAATTGATTCAGAAAAACACGACCATTCCAACCAAGGCGCAACAGGTTTTTTCTACCGCGGATGATAATCAGACGGCTGTTACGATTCATGTCTTGCAGGGCGAGCGTGAAATGGCGTCGGGTAACAAGAGTCTGGGACAGTTTAATTTGGCGGATATTCCCCCTGCGCCACGCGGTATGCCGCAAATTGAAGTGGCTTTTGACATCGATGCCAATGGTATTTTGCACGTATCGGCAAAAGATAAAGCGACTGGAAAGGAGAATAAAATCAAAATCCAGGCGAGCTCCGGACTGTCCGAGGCCGAAATCGAACGTATGGTTAAAGACGCCGAGGCACATGCGGAAGAAGATCACAAGATTCTGGAGCTGGTATCCAGCCGCAACCAGTGTGACGCGATTATTCACTCGGTTAAAAAATCGATGAAAGAGTATGGTGATCAGCTGGATGCGGATGAAAAGTCCAAAATCGAGGCGGCATTGCAGGATGCTGAGGCAGCTCTGAAATCCGACAACAAGGAAGAAATCGATGCAAAAACCCAGGCATTGACGGAAGCTTCACATAAACTTGCCGAGAAGATGTATCAGAATCAGCAAGGCGATGCACAGCAGACACATGCGGCCGGTGATGCCGGAGGAGCTGAACATTCAAGTGCTGGTAAACGGGAAAAGACAGTTGAAGGCGATGTGGTGGACGCTGAATTTGAAGAAGTGAAAGACAAAAAATAAACACAAGTCGTTTTTGTTAAAACGCAGAGCAGAGAAAAGAGGAGCAGCAGGCTCTTTTCACACTCTGCGTTTGACATTTATTCAACACAAAAAATAAAGCTATGTATTTGCACTATCTTTACAAAATTGTAAGCATCAGAATCGACTTTACCACAACAGGAATGATTCATGGCTAAGCGTGATTATTATGAAGTGCTCGGTGTTAATCGTGACGCCGATGAAAGCGCCATCAAAAAAGCTTATCGCAAGCTGGCGATGAAACATCATCCTGACAGGAATGCAGGTGATGTCAAATCTGAAGAATTATTCAAGGAAGCGAAAGAAGCCTACGAGATATTGTCCGATCCCAGTAAGCGTGCTGCCTACGATCAGTTTGGCCATGCCGGTGTGGATGCCAGTGCCGCAGGCGGTGGTGCTGGTGGCGCCCAGGGATTTGCGGATGCTTTCAGTGATATTTTCGGCGATATCTTTGGTGGCGCTCGTGGTGGCGGTCGTTCCAACGTACATAGAGGCGCTGACTTGCGCTATAGTCTGGAAATTTCACTGGAACAGGCAGCACATGGCACCGAAACGAAAATACGCATTCCCACGATGGTGGCGTGCGATACGTGTCATGGAGACGGCAGTAAACCAGGCACCAGCCCGAAAACCTGTCCAACCTGTAATGGTCATGGTCAGGTCAGAATGCAACAAGGTTTTTTTTCCATTCAGCAAACCTGTCCGAAATGTTATGGCAGTGGCAAGATTATTGCGCATCCATGTCCTGCTTGTCATGGCGCGGGACGGGTAAAACAGCATAAAACCCTGAATGTGAAAATTCCTGCTGGGGTTGATGAAGGCGATCGAATTCGAGTCAGTGGAGAAGGGGAGGCCGGAACTAACGGTGGACCACCCGGAGATTTGTATGTCGTTATCCATCTATCGTCGCACTCTGTTTTTCAGCGGGATGGAGACCATTTGCATTGCGAAATACCGATCAGTTTTACAACTGCTGCACTAGGCGGGGAAATTGAAATACCCACGCTTGAAGGTCATGCAAAAATCAAGGTACCCGCTGAAACACAAACGGGAAAAATTTTCCGTTTACGTGAGAAAGGTATTAAAGGTGTGCGCAGCCACAGTAAGGGTGATTTGCTGTGTCATGTGGTGGTGGAAACGCCTGTTAAGCTTACCCCCCGCCAGAAAGAACTGCTTGAAGAACTGGAATCAATCAGCCAGAAGGACAATTCTCGTCACAGTCCCCGGGCAAAATCATGGATGGACAAGGTGAAAGATTTTTTTTCGGATAAGTAGTGCCTGCGCCTGATATTTTGCTGATGCGCTTTAAATTTCGCAGAGAAACGGTCAAAGTGGAGTTGTCCGGTGATTCAATGAATTCAGCGAATGTGAATCACCGGTTATTTGGCATCGATCTTAGATAGAACTGGTTTTTTCCAGCGCGGATAAGATATGCGGATAGACATCCTGTACCGCATTCTGGCCAAAAATACAGTCAATATGGCCATAATTTGGAATGACGTGGCGGACATACTTTTCCGGGCCATTGACTTCAACCAGTTTTTTAAAGCTACGTTCAGTAGTTTCAGGCAGATAACTCACGTTTTCCGCGCCATGAATAAAGGTAATCGGCAAATTAAGGCGTTCCCAGTGCGGCAGATAAATGTCTTTACCCTCGGCATTGACGATTTTACCTTCTCGTGCGCACAGCGCCAGATGCTTGAAGATATCCATATGGCAGATGCCGAATAATTCATGCAAATTGTCATGCGTCAGGCGGTTCAGTTGATCATGTTCGTACAGCAGGGAATACATGAAGCTAATGCGGTGACATACGGCGCTGGAGCATTGCTCCTCCAGCTCAAAATGCTGCAAGTTGAGTGCTTTGTCGTATAACTGGTTGAGCCAGTTGCCTCTGTCATCGGTATAGGCTGTTAATGCGTCGATGCCAATGGCGTCAAGCAGGGACGGCAGATGCAGCCCGGCTTTGACACGCGCGGTAGCAGAAACAGTTTGATATGGACCGATTTGTGACGAGACGATGGCGCGTACATGCTGGAGACCACTCATCATTGCCATGAAGAAAGTTGTTGAACCGGCGCAGTGTACAAACGCCTGTATATCACGACTGCCGGTGACATTCATAATGGTACTGATAGCTGCCGGATAGTCGTAACGGGCAATGTCATCCAGTGTCCAGGCCTGATTCGCGCTGGGCAAATCAATGCTGATGCGCATATCAAGCAGCCAGCAATCATAGCCATTGGCATAAAGGTATTCCAGTAGATTGGTATCAATGGTATCAGTGGTAAAAATTTTGCTGGAAACCCCCGCGCCGTGCGCCATCAGCAGAGGACCTTTTCTGCCGCCTTGATAGCGCGTCAGACGCAACGGCACACCATCAATTGCTTTGAAATGATACACTTCTGGTACGTTGGCACGCAGAGTACGTTTCTTACGGGGTGGGGCGTCAGCATCCAAGTATTGAGGCGGAACGAATATACCGCCATAAATATGATAAAGATCCCCGGCAAAATAAATACCAAAGCGCGTAATGGCTTGCAGACGCTCCATGTTCGTCTGTGCGCCAGTCGCGGCAATGGTAGTCAATTGGCGAATCAAATCATGCGGCTGAATGTACAGGATACCGCGCCCTTTAACCGGTCCGGTCGTGTCCGTACCTTCGTATAAAGTGGCATACATGGTAGTGGTATCGGACCAAACATCGATGCCATAGTCATCATGAATAATTTTGAAGCCATCGAAACACCATGTCTTACCTTCTTCAGAATTTATCTGAAAGCGGTATTTCATATATTCCTGGCCAATCCGTGACGGATCGCGCGCAAACAGATTAAACACGCCATTCGTTGCGGTCAGCGGTGAGGCGGAAAGACCCGGTGCGTTGACTGTACCGATCATGCCACCGCTATAATCGCCATTCTTTTCGATCAAGGCGTTGAGATCGTAAACACTCACAGTCAGCGTAAAATCAATGGTATTTCCGGATTCCTTGCCGGCACGCATAGCAGTTTCAAAATCACCGGTTTCCGACCACCAGCCACGCATGGTTTCGGTAAAGCGTACGCCTACTGTAGCCGGTTCCGCTGTGCGCGGTTGCGACAGACTGGTGAAATCATAGCGGTATCCTTCTGCTTCGGCCATCAATTCCATACTGCGCTCGGCCAGTGCGGAAATGGTCAGTAGCGGATTGACACCGACAGAACGCGGCACGATACTGCCGTCGACAGCATACAGTCCGTCATGTACTGTGCTACCGGTTGCGCCGCTGAATACTCTGCCGCGGTGATCCACTACGCCACTCTCGGCATCCTTACCCATGCCGCAGCCGCCGAGCGGATGCACTGTAATCAGACTATTGTCCAGTGCTTCCGTCCAGGTTGGATTGGGAATATAGGTGCCGCCATTGGCAGCAGTAACGCGTTTCATGAATTCATTGTCGCGCTTGAATACCGGTTTATCACCGACATGCGGCCAGTCAACATGAATCGTATTGTTACGCAATGCCAGACGACCATCCGAGTCGTCATGACTCATGATCAAGTATACTTGCGTGTTATGAACAGCGCCGTGATAGGGGCCACGCAACAGACTTTCCGCAACGCGCGCATGTTCACTGACTTTGTCTTTCAATCCACCATCGGTATCAGCGCCGATTAATTCCGCAGCTGTTGACATCAATCCGGGCAGTATGCTGCCGAGTGCGCCCGGCAGGCTGCCTTCCTCCAGAATCAGACCTTGTTCAAAATTTTCGGTGTTCCGGTCATCGATCATGGTTGTGATGCAGGGGCCGACCGGATCAATTTTGCCGACTGGTTGATTGCCAAAACCGATGGCATTGATCGGCATGTCGTTATTAAATCCGAATCCCAGCACATCGCCGTTGGAAGAAAAGTATTCGCCGACCTGATTCGACAGGGGCAGTCCTTTCTCTTTTGAACGCAACAGAATTTCGGTTGTGCCGAGCGTGCCGGCGCCAAGGAAAACCTGTTTGCAGCGCAGCACGAGATCAGGCGCGTCAAAAGCCTCACGTCCGACATCCATGATCTGACAGTGCACCAGCCAATCGCCCCCCTCTTTCTCCAGCCAGCGTACCGCAATCTGAGTATAGATTTCCACGCCATTGTTCCAGGCATCCGGCAGATAATTCATCAACGTGGTGTTTTTTGCGCCGTAATTACATCCCGATACGCAATCGCCGCAGTAAGTGCAAGCCGGCTGATGCACGCCGGCCTCGTTAATGCGATCTTTGAACGTCACATTGATCGGCGGGAAAACAAGCGGGCGATTAACCGCTTTGGCGGAATTTTTCTGCGCCTCGACCTTGGGCAAAATCGGTATGCCGTTCTGGCGATCTGGAAACGGTGTGGCGCCGAGCATTCTCAGTGCACGGTCATAACAGACAGTCAGCCTGTCCTTGTCCTGACGGATTTCATCAGGCCAGCGAGGATCGTCAAAAACACGGCTATCCGCCTTCAGTGCTACATTGGCATTGATCAATGAAGTACCGCCCAGACCGCAACCGACGATGACATTCATATCTTTGCTGGCGTATAGGTTGAACAATCCGGTCCACTCACCGACATGCTTGTCATGGAAATTGATTTGAAATTCCTTTCCGGCTTCGAACAGTGTATCCGGGTACTCGCCGGTTTGTATTTCCCGTCCGCGCTCCAGCAAACATATGTCAAGCCTGCTGCCATCGCTGCGTTTCATTCTTGCCAATCGGGATGCGGCAATACCACCGCCATAACCTGAGCCAATCACAATGGCATCGTAACGTTCTTTTAACCGGGAGTGAGGTGAGGAAAGGCGTTTCATAGGTCATCTCCATATAATTTAGACATCGAATGAAATCAGCGTATACGACTTTCGGTATATGCCAAATGGGGAACGTTATGTAATAGTAATTGCAAAAAGGGTTTTTAACAAATGCCTTTGAAGTTTCAAACTGTACATGGTCCGCATAAAAGTGTCCTGTTCAATAAAAGCCCTTACTGAATAGAGGCTTAATTTCAGATTTTTCCTATAAATTTTAACGGGCGATTGCCGTTAAAGGTAGGATTGCTGTGATAGACCGCGCCAGTCTGTTAAATCAAAATTGATAAATAATGGAACTATAAATCATGAGAGTAAATTTACCTGTTTCAAACATCGAATATCCACTGGATGATAATGCCTTGTTAGTGTCGACAACCGACGCTAAAGGAAGAATAACGTATGTCAATTCCGCATTTATTGAAGTCAGCGGTTATTCTGAGGATGAGCTGCTGGGGAAGGCGCATAATATCGTGCGCCATCCGGATATGCCGCCGGAGGCTTTCGCTGATTTCTGGAAAATCCTCCAAAGCGGGAAGCCCTGGACCGGATTCGTTAAAAACCGCCGTAAAAATGGTGATTATTATTGGGTGTTGGCAAATGCGACGCCTTTAGTTGAAAACGGAAAAATAACAGGCTATTTGTCGGTGCGTACAAAGCCGCCACGCCAACTGGTTGAAAAAGTTGAACCTATTTATCAACAGATACGCGATGGCAAATCTAATAATCTCAAGATTGAGAATGGCGACATTGTCCGTACCGATTTTGCAGGAAAAGTAACCGCATTCTTTAAAATGACTTTTGCCAAGCGAGCGGCATTGCTCCTGTCGTTACCGACACTGTTATTGGTTTGTGCTGCAAGCGCGGGTTGGTGGGGAATTAATCAAACGCTAGCGGCGCCCTGGTTAGGTCAGTTTGTCCTATTTGCCGCCATAATCGGTGTTTTGGCGATGGGGGCAGGGGGTTATTGCCTGGTGCGCAGCGTACTTAAACCATTAAATGAAGCTATCGATGTCACCAACACGCTTGCGGCGGGTAATCTCGGCGCCAGCGTCTGTGCAGACTTTCACGATGAATTCGGCTTGTTGTTCAAATCATTATCTCAGATGAATCTCAATTTAAAAGCGACAGTACTTGATATTCATAATAATGCTGGCATGGTGCGCCAAGCTGCCGGGGAAATCGCCAGTGGCAATATGGACTTGTCACAGCGCACCGAAGAGCAGGCTTCTTCACTGGAAGAAACTGCTGCGAGTATGGAAGAACTGGCTTCAACAGTAAAACAAAACTCCGAGAACGCGAAACAGGCTGACCAACTGGCAACGGATGCGAGTCATCTAGCTTTTCAAGGAGGTCAGTTAATGGCCAATGTTGTCACGACGATGACTTCAATCAGCGACAGTTCCAAGGATATAGTAAACATCATCAATGTTATTGATGGCATTGCCTTTCAGACGAATATCTTGGCGTTAAATGCCGCTGTGGAAGCTGCGCGCGCAGGCGAGCAGGGCAGGGGATTTGCTGTTGTTGCCACTGAAGTTCGTAATCTCGCGCAGAGAAGTGCGGCAGCCGCGAAAGAGATCAAATCGTTGATTGATGATTCTGTAAAAAGGGTTGAAAATGGCACGCTACAGGTTAACGATGCGGGTAAAACCATGCAGGAAATTGTTACTTCAATTAAACACGTAGCAGACATTATGACGGAGATCACTGCTGCATCCCAGGAGCAGAGTTCTGGTATAGACCAGGTCAATCAGGCAGTTACGCAAATGGATGAAGTTACGCAACAGAATGCCGCCTTGGTGGAAGAAGCTGCGGCAGCTGCGGAATCCCTTGAACAGCAGGCCAGAGAATTGACTGGCGCGATATCAATTTTTAAGGTTGGTCATTCGGTTGTATCTGGCAGCGCTCATGTGTTGCGGTTGAACGAAGAAAGGTCGAATGATCGCAAGCATGGCGCAATGGCTTCAAAGCAGAATCAAAGCAGAATGGCAGGTAAGAAAGTAGCGAATAGTAACGAAACCTGGAGTGAATTTGAAAGCAATTAATCTGCTATTCCTGATATCAGGTATTCAAAAACTGTTCTTTCGAACTGCTCTTTCTGCAAAACGGCCACAAACACAAAATAAACTAATGATGTGTCTGATTTTATTGTTAATGACTGTTCAGTTTTCAGTCTGGCGCATGAAAAACAAAATGGGCAAGAGTCCAGCCAATACCAATGTTGCGGCAGGTACAGCGGCCTGCTCCCATGCACCTTCAGAGGTCATTTCATAAACACGTACCGCCAAGGTATCCCAGCCGAAAGGACGGGTCATCAATGTAATCGGCATTTCTTTCATGACGTCGACGAATACCAGTGTTGCGCCAGTAAAGATGCCCGACTTCAGAATCGGAAAGTGAATTCTGCTGAGCAAGGCCCAGCCGTGCAATCCCATACTCATTGCGGCTTCTTCGATACTGGGTGTGATGCGCTGCATTGCACCATGAATCGAATAATGACTTACCGCCATAAAACGGATCAGGTATGCAACCAGCATGACAGCAATTGTGCCTTGTATCAGCAAACCTGTTTCAATCTGAAATACCGCAAAAGCGAGCTCACTGAGGCGATTCTCCAGCCAGGCCAAGGGGATGAAAATACCAATGGCCAGTACGGTGCCTGGCAGTGCATAGCCAATAGTCGCGGTGCGCACGGCAAATTGCATGGATCTGCCAGGGAACCGGCGTGCGGCATAGACAATCATGGTGACAATGGTGCAGATGATCAGTGCGGACAGACAGGACAGGAATAGTGAATGTACAAGAAATTCCAGGTAGCGCTCCAAATCGAAGCCCACCAAAATGGATTGCACACTCCAATACAACAGCTGCAACAGTGGCAGCAGGAATGCAAAAAACCATACTGTGACGACAAAGGTCATCACAAACCATTTCTGTTGACCCGTTAATTGAATGCGACTGGCGCGTGAACTCTTTCTGGATTCGGCATAGCGCATACGCGCACGGAAGTGTTGTTCGAGTACGATAATGATAAAAACGATGATAATAAGCATGGAAGCCAATTGTGACGCAGCCGGAAGAGAAAACAAGCTGAACCATGCTTTGTAAATCGCGGTTGTAAAAGTATCGTAATTAAATACCGCCACCGTACCGAAATCGGCCAATGTTTCCATCAGCACCAGCAGCAAGCCGCCAGCAATCCAAGGTCGCGCCAGTGGCAATGCAACTTTATAAAAACCGGTGCGCCGAGTAAAACCCAGCGACTGCGCAACCTCAAGGGAACGTTTGCCCTGGCTTTCAAAGGCATTCCGTGCGAGCAGATAAACATAAGGATAAAATGCCAGTGTCATGACAATGATGACGCCCGCACGACTGCGAATTTCTGGAAACCAGTGCAGATCAGAGTTCATCCAATCACGCAGTGTTGTTTGAACGGGGCCGGTAAAATCAAATAGTCCCAATGCGACGAATGCGGTGACATAGGCAGGGATCGCAAGTGGCAGCAATAAAGCCCAGCTGAAGAACCTGCGCCCCGGAAATTCATAGATTGCGACCAACCATGCCAGACTGACACCCAGAAATCCCGTTCCAAGCAAAACACCCAGCGCAAGCCAGAGTGTATTGGTCAACAGCAGTGGCAGGGTGTTTTCGACCAGGTGTTGCCATATATCGCCGGCTGATACAAACAGTGATGAAACGACAACGCCGACCGGTATTAGAACCAGCATTGCCGTAATATAGGGAATTAACCGCCAGCCGGCAATCACATTATTTTTGAACGTCGGGAATAAAAGATGACAGAAATGATACCTTTTTACCGATAACCGGCGCGATCCATGAGTTTAACCGCCGCAGCCTGAAACTCACCTGCCTTGACTAGATTGATATGATTCTGCTTGAATCGGCCCCACGATGCAACGGTCGGATCGGGGACTATGTTAGGATTGACCGGATATTCCATGTTGACATCCGCGAACAGCTTTTGCGCTGAAATAGATGACAAGAATTCCAGTAGTTGCTCTGCGGCTTGCGGATTCTTGCCATACCGTGTCAGCCCGGCACCCGAAACATTAACGTGAACACCGCTGCCTTTCTGGTTCGGCCAGAAAATGCCGAGCGGTAAATCGGGATCCTTCTGCATCAACCGACCATAGTAATATGTGTTGACGATGGTCAGGTCACAGCGTCCGGCGGCGACAAATTCCAGTGCGCGGGTGTCGTCAGATAAAGGGTCCGTCGCGAGATTGGCAACCCAGCCTCTAACGATTTTCTCGGTTTCCGCTTCGCCATGTTCGGCAATCATCATGGCTACCAACGACTGGTTATAGACTTTTTTGGATGTTCTCAGGCAAAGCCTGTTCTTCCATTTTGGATCGGCAAGGTCTTCATACGTGGATAAATCTTCCGGGTTTACTTTCTTGGTGTTGTAAATCATCGTGCGAGCGCGTATGGACAGTCCAAACCATTCATTAGCGGGATCGCGCAGATGTTCCGGGATATTGGATATGAGAACCTGGGAATCGAAAGGCCTGAGCAACCCGGCCTGCGATGCTGCCCATAAATTGCCGGCGTCGACGGTGATCAGCATGTCCGCGGGCGTGTTTTTACCTTCGGCCTGGAGACGCGCCATAAGTGCGCCTTCGTTATCCGTGGTGTATTTGACTTTAATTCCCGTCTGTTGGGTAAACGCATCAAACATCGGTTTGATCAACTGTTCAACTCTAGCTGAATAAACCACGACTTGCTCGGCGCAGACTGGGTGAGCAATGAAAACAAACAAAGTGATCCAGAATGATGCTGAAATAATACGGAATTTTGAGCTCGGCGTTTGCATGTGACTTCCAGGGAAACGTTTAAAGATAAAACGGATAGATTACGGCCCTAATATAGTATGAAAAGGAATAATTATCAATCAGGATTCGATTTCAGTATCGACTGAGCGGACAGAATTGCCGTTGCGGCGGAAAATCAGATCTCTGACAGTGTGGCCGAGTTTGATGCCACGTTGTTCAAATTTGGTCACGGGACGATAATCCGGACGCTCAGCATAGCCTGAGCCTGGGCTGGAGTTGTCGAGTAACGGTTCGGCGGACAATACCGCGAGGATGTGCTCCGCGTATTCTTCCCAGTCTGTAGCGATATGAATATAGGCGCCTGGTTTGAGGCGCAGACACAGTTGCGAGATAAATGCCGGCTGAATTAACCTGCGTTTATGGTGGCGGGCTTTTGGCCAGGGATCAGGAAAGAAGATATGCACGCCATCAAGCGATTCAGGCAGCAGCATGTTGCGTATAATTTCTACTGCGTCATGCTGAATAACGCGCAAATTGGCAAGTTGATGTTCCTCGATTTGATTGAGCAGACTGCCGACACCGGGTGTGTGAACTTCAATAGCCAAGTAATCGGATTCTGGATGCATCAAAGCAATAGCTGCCGTAGTCTCACCCATGCCGGAGCCGATTTCAAGAATCTTGGGCGCTTTCCGGCCAAAAGCCGACTCCAGGTTGATCCGTTCTGTACTGAACGGAATGCCGTATTTGGGCTTCAGCTGTTCACAGGCATTGCGTTGTGCGTTGGAAATTCTTCCCTGACGCAAGACAAAACTGCGTATGGCGTGTGTCATAAACGGAAATGATTTTTTTAGTGTTGTTGTGTGCTTGTAGCAATAACACCTTCGACTGGTGAACTGGGGCTGGCGGTATATATCTTTTTAGCCATGCGTCCTGCGAGATAAGCCTCTCGTCCCGCTTCAACGGCTTTGCGCATTGCTGAGGCCATTAGAACAGGGTTTTTCGCTGCTGCGATAGCCGTGTTCATCAATACGCCGTCACAGCCAAGCTCAAGCGCGATGGTGGCATCTGATGCCGTGCCAACACCTGCGTCAACCAGCACGGGCACTTTTGCATTGTCGATAATAATCTGCAAATTCCATGGATTCAGAATGCCCATGCCGGAACCGATCAGCGAGGCGAGTGGCATGATCGCTACACAGCCGATTTCCTCGAGCTGTTTTGCGGCGATAGGATCATCCGAGGTATAAACCATCACATCAAAGCCTTCTTTGACCAAGATTTCTGCGGCCTTGAGTGTTTCAAGCATGTTCGGAAAGAGCGTCCTGGGATCGCCCAAAACCTCCAGCTTGACCAGTTTGTGCCCATCAAGCAATTCACGTGCCAGGCGCAATGTGCGCACCGCGTCGTCTACCGTGTAACAGCCGGCTGTATTGGGCAACAACGTATATTTCGACGGCGGCACACTGTCCAGCAGATTCGGCTCATCTGCATTCTGGCCGATATTGGTGCGACGGATTGCAACCGTCACAATCTGCGCACCGCTGGCTTCAATCGCAGCACGCGTTTGCGTAAAATCTTTATATTTACCCGTACCGACCAGTAACCGTGAAGAATAGGATTTACCGGCAATGACAAAACTGTCCATATTTATTTCTTAAAATTTGAAAAAATTCAACCACCACCAACCGCAACGACAACTTCCAGATGATCCCCATCAGTCAAATAGTGTTCAGCGTATTGACTGCGCGGCACAATTTCGCCGTTACGTTCGATGGCAATACGTTTTCCCTGTAAATTATTCTGATTGATAAATTGTTCTATGTTAATTGATTGATGAAGCTGTTTAACTTCACCATTGATCGTAAGCTGTATCATAAGAAGACTTGTGAAGACTTGTTTCGGATATTTCATTAAGCAGCTTGTTGCGCTTGTTTTGTAGAAGTAGCGCCGCATTTTATCATGCGAGCAAGGTACAGTGGAAATGGCATGCATTGCTTCCAATTTTTATTCAGTCTGCATTCATGTTTATCGACGTATAGTCAATGTGCCAGATACGTAAAATCTGGGATAGTTATCCGGAATAGGGAGGTTTCTCATGAAAGCAAATATTAAAAGCAAAACAAGCGAAAACATCTTTCTGACAATACTGCTTGGTCTGGTGCTGACGTTGCCTGTAGCGGCCGAAGCCGGTAGAAATCACTACCGCTCCAATCACACGCATTATCATTATCATTTTCACGACAACAGCTACGGACACTCACACTATCGCCATCATCCAAAACGACACAAGCATAACCGCCATTACGGTGGTTACAACTATATCTATAATCCACCGCAATATAATTACAATCAACCCTATTATCCGCCACAACCAAGATATGGTCTTGGCGCTAACGTTTACCCACCCGCACCTGTTTACGGGTATCCACCCAACAGAATGATGGGCATCAGTACCGGAAATGGCAGCTTTATGTTACGCTACTAAGAATAACCGAGCCGGCGATGCGTGGGATTATAAAACCCAATTACCGCTTTAAGCATTGTCGGCTTATGAATCTATCTCTAATCCGCCACACTTCAAAATTTGACATCAATATCTTATTCCCGCTGGATGAAGATTGATTGGGGAACTTTGATAAATGATAAAAGAAATCAAATATTGAAGCGCGGGGGTATATTTTACGGTTTCAAGATTGTGATGCACCGTTCAATGAATGCCTGTCTGCCGGAACACAAAGCAGTTTGTTCATGAATATACTGACTATTTTTTTTATCTCCCTTCTGATCGCGTTGTTGGTGACCCCTTCTGTTCATGCACTGCCTGCTGAAGAAGGGCAAAATGTGCATTCCTTTCAAGCCGCGAATCAGCGTGGCGGTATTTCGCAACGCAAAGCTATAGCGATCGCGCAAAACTATATCCAGGGCCGGGTTCTCGACATCAGACAGCATAATGGTATTTATCGCGTCAAGATTTTAAGCGAAAAGGGATCGGTACACATCGTGCAGGTTAATGCGAATGACGGTGAAATCATTACCGGTCATTGACAGAAAAAATATGCGCATACTGGTTATAGAAGATGAAGTAAAACTGCAGATGCAGATACGCCAGAAACTCGAGTCTGAGGGTTTTATGGTCGACACCTGCGGCGACGGAAAGGAAGGACTGTATATCGCCAATGAATATCCACTGGATGCCGCAGTTATTGATATCGGTTTGCCCGGTATTTCCGGGCTGGATGTGATTAAAACCTTGCGTGAGCGCGGTAGTTTGCTGCCGATTCTTATCCTGACCGCACGGGATAGCTGGCAGGATAAAGTCAGAGGGCTTGAGATCGGTGCTGATGATTATTTGACCAAGCCATTCCAGGTCGAAGAATTGCTGGCCAGAATCAAGGCGCTGTTGCGTCGTGCTACGGGCATCCCAGGTACGGTTATTAAATGCGGTCCGATTATGATCAATGTCGCTGCACAGCAGGTAACCGTCAATGGCTATAGCATTGAATTGACAAGTTTTGAGTACCGTCTGCTTGAGCACCTCATCAGGCATCAGGGCGAAGTACAGTCCAAGCGGATATTGACGGACTATCTTTATCCGCATGATGAAGATCGTGATAGCAATGTACTTGAAGTCATGGTGGGCCGTTTACGGCGCAAGCTTGATCCCCAGGGTAACTTGAATCCTATTGAAACATTGCGTGGGCGCGGTTATCGTTTTACGATTGCATGTGAAAAAGCGCAATGATGTCGCTTAACAAGCGTATTTTATTAAGCGCCACGCTGGTTCTTTTGATTTTTATCGTGGGTATCGCGCTGGCTCTTGACCGGGCGTTTCATGATAGCGCGCGCCTTGGTGTTCAGGATCGCATGCTGGCCAGGGTATTGATGCTCATGGGTGATGCAGAGGTTGATGAAGATGGCAGGCTGGAAATGCCCACCAACCTGCTCGATACTGAATTCAGCCGCCCGAATGCAGGTACCTATGCCTATATTATCGATCAGTCGAGGACCATAATCTGGCAATCGACATCGGCACTGAATAAAAAATTTCCCGAACTGATACTGCTTGACAAAAGTATTAGAGACTTCGGGCAAATCGATATTAACGGTCAGACCTGCTTTATTTACCGTTACGGCGTAGCGTGGGCTACCGAAGCGGGGAACTATCCGCTGACTTTTAATGTTATTACCGATACGGCATTATTCGATGCGCAGATTGAGCGCTATCGTGAAGATCTCTGGGGCTGGCTGAGCGTTATGACGGTGTTGCTGCTGATTACGCAAATGCTGGTATTGCGCTGGGGATTGCAGCCAATGCGCCGGGTTTCGGCCGAACTATCAGCCATCGAATCGGGCGCGCAGGAAAACGTCAATGGCGTGTACCCCAGTGAATTGAAATTGCTGACGGACAGCATCAACTCACTGATCAATCACGAGCGCAAACAGCAAAAGCGCTATCGCAATGGTCTGGCTGACCTGGCACATAGCCTGAAAACCCCGCTGGCCGTTCTACAGGGAGCGGCTACGACAAGAAATAACGAGCCGGATAAGGAAAAAACCATACGCGAGCAAATCGAGCGTATGGATAATATCATTCAGTATCAACTCAGGCGGGCGGCAACTGCAGGCAGCTCCCCAGGTATGCGACTGGTCGGGCTTTACACAGTTGCTGACCGCATTGTCAAAACGGTGCGAAAAGCGTACCACGACAAGGTTCTGGAAGTTTTCATGGATATTGATCAGACGATCAGTTTGCGTATTGACGAAGGTGATCTTATGGAATTGCTCGGCAATCTCGTTGACAATGCCTTTAAGTGGGGCGATCGACTGATTGTGATATCGGGACGGCAGCACCAGGATCATGTTCTGATTCAGGTTAAGGACGATGGGCCAGGTATCCGGGAGAATGAAATAACCCGAATACTCGAACGCGGTGTGCGCGCTGACCAGTCGATTCCGGGGCATGGCATTGGCCTTGCGATTGTGCGCGATATCATTCAGGTTTATGGCGGCAATTTGTTTATAGAAAAGAATCACCCGGTAGGTGCGTGCGTTACGATTTCTTTAAGTAACAGATAAAAACCAGAGGTACATGGCTTTTGAAAAACGGTTTTGCTTTTTTAATGATCGATGCACCAAAAAGGGAGCATTCGGCATCGGTTTATTTCACTATGTTTTTGTCTGCATGCATGATTGCATTCGCTTTATTTTTTCATGCCGAGTCAGCAGCTGAAACAACGGATGTATACCGGACAACCGAAGTTTCGTTGACGGATAATCGCAGTAAATTCGACGCGACACTAAAAAATATTGAAGAGCGCATTGCCGCGCTGAAAAAAATTGATGCATTAAACGAAGCGCAACAGTCTGAATTATCATCACTGATCCAGGCACAGGATTTCGCACGGAAAAGCATCGAATCCGTTGAACGGTCGATGCGGTATATCCGGTCTGCTCAGATTGCACCGCAGCAATTGAAAGCCTTTGAGCAAACGCTTGAAGCACCGTTGCAGGATGAAGAGCTGAAGCCGGAAGACATTGACGAACAGCTACCACTCGAGACACTGGAATCCCAGTTCGAAACAATCAGAAAAGAATTGTCTGTTTCGCAAAAATATCGCACTGAAACCGAACAGGAAATCACCCGGCGCAGTGAACGCCAGCCCAAGTTGCAGGAAGAACAATCGCTGGCGCGGAAACGGATCGAAGAACTGAATCAGACGGTGGTGACAACACCTGATCAATCGGGTGAGTTATTGCAGGAAACGCAGAGCATCGCAAAAACAGCGGAACGCGATTATTTGAATCAGCTGATCCAGGAACTGGAACTGGAGGACAGCTATTACAATCAACAGCGCGAACTGTTGCGTGCGCAACGTCACCTTGCTGAGCGCAAGGTACTGATTGCGGAAAAAAACAATAACATTTTTGAACAAATCATCAATAAACTACGCGCTGAAGCCGCTGCGCGCGTCAAGGAGGTTGCCGATACGGCCAGTCAGGCGGCTGACACCGAGCATCCTCTGGTTCGTGCGATCATGGAAGAAAATAAACTGCTGGCGGCGGAATTGGAACAGATAACCGTTGACAGTACGACACTCAGCGAAGAGAAAAAATCACTTAACCAGTTACTGACATCAATCCAGCGTAATTATGATCGTGTCCGGGAAAAAATCGCACAGACGGGATTGACCAACGCGATTGGACTGAAACTACGCAACGATCGTAAGCAACTACCGGATATCAGCCTGCATGAAAAGAAAATAAAGCTGCGTAATCTGGAAATCAATCGTGTACAACTCAGACGTATCGAACTCGAAGACCGTCTGCTGGAAAGGATTGATCTGAATGAGGAAGTCCGTCGCCGTTTAGAGGCAGCCAGGATAACATTGGATGCGGAAGTGGAGGCAAAGCTGCTGCCTGTCATGTATGAAGCGTTGTTGAAACAAAAAGATGACTATCTGGACGAATTGATCAATGCTTATGATGTTTATTTCGAGAACAAACTGTATCCCTTGCTCGAAAAGGAACAGAAATTAATCACTCTTGCCAGAGACTATAAGGATTTCATTGATACCCGTATCTTGTGGATACAAAGCGCGCCCATGATTCAGTTGCAGGATATCGAGCGCCTGGGTGCGGCTGTAGCCTGGTTGCTTGATCCGGAGTCTTGGATAACCACTGTGTCGCTTTTAGGCCGTGACCTGGACGGCAATATGCTGATTATTCTGCCGCTGTTGTTTATTATCGCAGCGCTGCTGCTCATGCAGTATTATTTGAAGGAAAAACTATCCGCGCTGGGGCGCTATGTCACCAAACTCAGCAAGGCCCGATTCATTGATACACTCTGGGCGGTTGTGGTTACCTTGCTGATGGCGCTGCCTTGGCCATTATTGATCTATCTGTTCAGCTGGCGTATACAGCAGATGAATACCGACTCGGCGTTTGTCAATGCTTTTGCACCCGGATTTACCGTACTGGCTTACCTGCTTTTTGCCGGACTGTTGTTGCGCCACCTGTGTCGTAAAGATGGTCTGGGAGAACTACATTTCCGCTGGAAAGCTGAAAGCATGACACTGGTCAGGCGTCAACTGGCCTGGTTTCTGCCCGCTGCCTTGCCGCTGGTTTTTGTTTTCGTCGTCACCATGGAACAACCAACGGAGGCGCATCATGAATCGCTGGGACGTCTGATGTTTTTCATTCTCATGGCGGTAACGACAGTGCTGATTTACCGATTGATGCATCCATCCAGAGGATTGCTACGGAATTACCTAGAAAAAAATAATGAAGGCTGGATTAATCGGCTTTCAGGGCTCTGGTTTCCGGTTTTATTGATAACGCCTTTCGGCATGGCGCTCACAGCTGCAATCGGATACATGTATACCGCCGGGCAGTTGTCTTTGTTGATTATTCATTCGGTATTACTTATTTTTGCAGTGATCATTGCCAGAGCTCTGCTGATACGCTGGTTGAACATCGCACAGCGTAAACTTGCCATTGAACAGTGGCGTAGAAAGTTCGCCGCGCAGGCTGAATCAATCCAGGGAGAAGAAAAAAACCGGCCAGCCGATGCGAGTGAACAAATCATTGTTGAAGAAGAAATGCTTGATGTCGAGACGATCAGCACGCAGACCATGAAGTTGCTCAATACGACTTACTGGTTTGCCATCGTTGTCGGGTTTGCGTTGATCTGGGCGGAGGTATTGCCGGCATTCACCATGCTCAACGATGTCGTATTATGGAATACGGAAATAACCGGAAACGAAGGCGGCAAGGAAGTGAAGAGTCTGGTTCCGATTACGCTGGCCAGCTTGCTGCTCGCTGTCGTCGTTTTTCTGATGACATTTTTTATCAGCAATAATATTCCGGGATTACTCGAGATTGCTATTCTGCAACGCCTGCCTTTTACACCCAGCGGGCGTTACGCGATTGCCTCCATCGCGCGCTACTTCATCATTATTATCGGTTTTGCGATGACTTTTAATGCGCTGGGGATTGGCTGGTCCAAAGTCCAGTGGCTTGCGGCAGCGGTAACCGTTGGACTCGGCTTCGGGTTGCAAGAAATTTTTGCCAATTTTGTTTCCGGTCTGATCATTCTGTTTGAACGACCGGTGCGCGTCGGTGATATCGTTACGGTAGGCAACATCAGCGGCAAAGTGTCGCGAATCCAGATGCGTGCAACCACCATCATCGACTGGGATAGGAAAGAATTGATTATTCCCAACAAGGAGTTCGTTACCGGCCAGGTGATTAACTGGTCGCTTACCGATTCCATTCTACGCATTCTTATCCCTGTTGGTATTGTTTATGGATCGGATACTCAACGCGCTAATGAAATACTGCTATCCATCGCGAAGAAACATCGCAATGTGCTCAAAGAACCCGAGCCGAGTTCCCGTTTTGTGGGGTTTGGAGACAGCGCGCTCAAATTCGAACTGCGTGTTTTTATTCCTGATCCTGATCTACAGCTTGAAACCCGTCACGATTTACTGATGGAAATCGATCAGCGGTTCCGTGAAGAAAAAATCGAAATTGCATTTCCGCACCAGGATATTCATATCAAGAGCTTGCCGGATGAAATTTCAATTGTGACCAGATCGGCAAATCCTGCTTTGGTTAAAGGATAAAATCCGACCGTACAGCGTGATGCAATTTCTGTAAGTAGTCACACTCAGATCCGATTAACCAGCTCGCGCACAAAGTTAGGCAATGCGAATACACCGAAGTGCGATTCACCATTGTAATACTGTAGTTGAGTAAGTCCGCGTGTGCTGATGCGTGTGTCTATCTCGTCCGCGGAGAAAGCTTTTGGATCGAGTTGTTCTGAACATACGGCAAACGCCCAGAGCGCACCGTACAGTGGAATATACAGCGTATAGGGGCGGACAATCCGGAAAACACGGTTAAGCCGCTGCGCAAGCGCGGCAACACGGTCAGGTTGCGCAGTTGGAGAACCGATGTGCAGCGTGAGTGCCCCCTTTGGGGCGAGCGCTCCGCGGCACTGCTTGAAAAAGTCTTCTGAATAAAGCGCTGCGGCCGGGCCGACTGGATCGTTCAGATCCAGTACGATCAGATCGAATTTGTCCCGGGTATCACGGACAAATTGTATGCCGTCATCCACGATGACACGCAGACGGGGATTATCGAATACATTGTGATGAACTGCCTTGAAGTGTTCTTTGGCTACTGTGATGACAGCTTCGTCGATTTCAACCAGTGTGACCTGCGCGACTGAAGGATGTTTCAGTGCTTCTTCGGATGAACCGCCATCTCCACCACCGATAATCAATATTTTTTCCGGCACATCATGCGCGGTCAGCGCTGGATGAATCAGGTTTTCATGATAAACAAATTCTTCGCGCTCTGAAGTCATGTTGTAATCATCCAGACGAAAAATTTTGCCATAGTGTGGTGTATCAAAAATGGCTATTTTCTGGTATTTCGTGCGCCATTCTCCGATGCAATGGCTTGCCTTGATGTAAAAACCGGTGGACGCGTTCAACGGTTCAATGAGCATGTGCTCGCCGCGGTCAATTGCATGCCTGACGATTTCTGTCGGTTGAAAATAATCGACGACAGCGTCAAACAGCTGTTGCGCTTTAACGCTGTTATCCGCACTGTAGTTACAGACGTAAACATCGAGTGTCAGGCCATTGATTTCAGGCCATGTGTGAATTGCGAGATGTGATTCAGCCAGAATCACTGCGCCGGTGAAACCCGAATCATCGAATTGATTGAAAACCGCATCCATGATAGTCAATCCTGATGCATTGACCATTTCAATGCATTTGTCCCTGAAATTGATGCCATCCCGCAAGCGCTGCGAATCGCAGCGGCAACGCAATAAATCGCCGGTAAGATGAAGTCCGTTCATCGCCTGATCCCCGGATCAGTATTGAGACGGTGTTCGGTTCGATTGATGGGATAGATTATGGTGGCGCCGTTTGGCGTGTTAGTACTGGAATGTTCTTGTTCGTTCAACTCGTGCAAAACCCAACTTGAACCATGCTTGATAGTACACAAAGCCTGGTATCCGGTTAAGAATTCGGCATTTACCGACCGTACGCATAGCGCATCCGGTCAGAAAACACCACCGCCGGACGCGCGCGAACCCTGAATTTTACTTGGAAGTTCCTCGAATGGGAATAGCGAATTCAATCAGCATGGCCCAAGTAGCCCAGATCAGTTACTTGCAAATTGAATCCGAAATGAAAAATTTGCACCATTCATTGTGCATCAATCAACCTACTTTCCGGCGTTGCTCCACAGCATCGGCGAGTTGTTTCAATATTAATTCAGTCATTTCAAAACTGATGCAGCCATCAGTGATACTTTGTCCATATACGAGTTCCTCGCGTTTCTTGCCATCGATTTTTTGGTTACCTTCAACCAAATGGCTTTCGATCATGACGCCGCAGATGGCGCGATTACCTGCCGCGATTTGCGCCGCTACGTCAGCGGCGACTTCGGTTTGACGGCGATAATCCTTATGACTGTTCGCATGACTGAAATCGATCATGAGATAGGGCGGTAATTTGGCTTTATTCAGTGCATCAATGGCCGAAGCGACGCTGTCCATATCATAGTTAGGTTTGCGCCCACCGCGCAGAATGATGTGGCAGTCTTCATTGCCTTTGGTGGCGAAAATTGCTGTACGCCCCTCTTTGGTTACCGAAAGAAAATGATGTGGACGGGAAGCCGCTGCTATGGCATCAATGGCAATGTTCAGGTTGCCGTAGGTGCCGTTTTTGAAGCCGATCGGACAGGAAACTCCGGAAGCCAGCTCCCGATGCGCCTGGCTTTCAGTCGTACGCGCGCCGATAGCCGCCCAGCTGATCAGGTCGGAAAGATATTGCGGGCTGATCAGGTCGAGATACTCCGTCGCTGCAGGCATGTTCAGATTGTTCAGATCCAGCAACAGCTTGCGCGCCATGCGCAGTCCTTTATTGATATGGAAACTATTGTCCAGATCAGGATCGTTAATCAACCCCTTCCATCCGACTGTTGTGCGCGGTTTTTCAAAGTACACGCGCATGATAATGTGCAACTGGCTCTTGAAGACTTCACGCAGATGTTTCAAACGAACGGCATATTCCAGTGCAGCTTCGGTGTCATGGATGGAGCAGGGGCCTGTGATGACCAACAGGCGATCATCATCGCCATGCAAAATGCGGTGAGCACCTTGGCGCGCGGCATAGACTGTTTCTGTTGCAGCTTCGGTGAGTGGATAGTCGTCATGCAGCTCCACTGGCGGGCGGAGTTCATGCATGCCGATAATACGTAAATTATCAGTCTGAAATTTCATAATGTTTTTTTAGCTTATTTTATCCAGTTCCTGATAATTATCATGGTATATCCGGAAGCGATGCGATGGATAAAGGCGTTTTCATCGTGTCAAAAGAGCCAAATTGTACCTGTTTTCTGCAGTGCCGGCATGTGGATGCATTAATTCTTTGCCGTGATCTCTTCAGCTTCGATCAGCTGGAATTGATTGTTTTCGGTATACCGCAACTTCACTTTGTAATAGGTGCCAAAAGCTTTAACACGCTGAATCGTTAATAGTCCGGATTCAGCAACAAAAGCTGCAATGTCGTCCAGATCGGCAGCAGCGGCAACCGCTGATTCGAAATTTTCGGATGCCAGACCACGATTAAATACGATGGCAATCGGTGTTGCGGTGGTGGAAACCGATGTATTGCTCTGTGGTGCGGATTCAAATAATTTGAGCTGGATGCGGTATGCACCGACACTTCCGTTAAGCGTGTTGGATACGTCAAAGATTCGGAAACTCAGATGTTCATGCAAGCCACCCTTGCTGTCAATTTCGCCGATTATGCCGGCAATTTCATCGATACCGCTGGAGCGGAATGAAATCGTGCTGTTCAATGCATCAGTGATTTCAATTCTCTCACCATTGGGCATTGTTTCGCTCCATTGCGTGCCGTTCCAGTACAAAAGCTGGCCGACAGGCTGGAAGCGCAGCCAGTTACCCGGCGTAAAGGCGCCTTGCTGGATATTAACTTCGATACCAGGATCATCGGTAGCAAACAGACCGCCGCCAAGGTCACCGAAATCAGTCTCAAACAGCGTGCTATTAACAAAAATTTCCGCACCGATGCGCCATGGTTGTATGTCTTCAGTATGTAATCCGTGATCATCGTCTTCTGCCGCGATTGCAGTTGAAATCAATCCGCCTGATGCTACGATCATAAAAATAAGTATCCATTTGTTTATCATGTTATTTCCTCTTGAATGAATTGTTGCCGTAGTTTTATGCGCTGAAACGTTGATTCGTATGTTCCGGTACCCGACAGTCTATTGCTATCAATCTGTCGGGATTGACACTGTATTGACTTCCTCCAGGTGAGTTATCAAAAATGTCGATTCTCCAGTGTTCTTCATGCTGACCCGGTAGGATTTTCCATCTATGAAAATCGCGGGGATTTCAAGCGTACCCGTTGATGCCTCATACTGCGCCGGTGTTGCGTAGCGAGGGATGTCGGCTTGTAAAGTAATCAAAGTGAACGAGTGGTCATTCAATCTTTGCAGTTGTGCGCGGTAATGTGTGCCATCAGCGTGTATGTCATTCAGATTCAGAATGCCTGAAGTGCGATCGTATGTTGCCGCCACATTTAGCGCCGTTGCCGGCGCCTCAACCGGAATATTGCAAAGCCTTAACGTGCACAGTGTTTTGGCCAACAACGCGTCGGCGCGGGTAATGAGACCATCTCCGTCGACATCGAAGGCTGCATTGGCCGCATTGAGCGTTTCTGTGTTTTGGGCAGCGAGCAGAATCAATGCGATATCAATCCGGTCAACATCACCATCCAGGTCTACGTCACCAGGAATTGATACTGGAAGCTCAGGTTGTCGCGGCAGCTCGCCACTCGCCGGCTCTCCTGTCAGCGCGAATAAAGCAGTACCGAATTCTCTGGACTCAAGTCCTGCATTCAGCAACACCAGAAACGGACTCGACGGAAAAAAACGCGCATTGGAAATCAATTGCATTTCAAGCAAATAGGCACCGCTTGGGCCGCCGGTTTTTCCATCAGGGCTTTCTAGAAAGAAACTCAGGTGCGTATGCAAAATACCGCCGGTGCTGGTGATGTCGACAACCAGTTCGGGATTGCCTTGTATCCCCGTTCCCGTAAAAACAGTGCTGCTATCGATGCCGAAACTGTTTTCGCTGAAGCATAGCAATTGTCCGGCGCATTGGGCATACTCGCTGAGTATCTCGGCACTGGCTTCAAGTCCGCCGAATAACCGGATTTGAACGCTCTGCGGCGCATCAGTCCAGGAAGATACTGCTGGATCCCAGTATTTCAGTCTGCCCAATGCACGATAACTGAGCAATTCGTTGGGCAACAGGGCATTGCGTACAGACTGAAACCCGGGATTTCGGGTGCTGAAATCACCGCCAGCCAGATCACCCAAGTCGACTGGGAAAATAAGCTTGTTTGTGGATGCCTCAACCGGCAGTGTGCCAGCTGGCAGCGCTAATGTATCCGTTAATTCGTTCAGATTGCATCCGGCTGCGCCAGATGTGCGGCAAAATCCGGTAAACAAGGCATTACCCTGACCCCAGACCTCAATATCCAAATGCTGTGCATGAGTCGGCTGACTTACCCACAGAATCGTGATCAGAAGGGTGCAGAAATAGCCTGCTTTGTAAAAAAGCATTCGAAGTTTCGATTGATCGGGTCGTGCTGTGAATTGCATGGTGATATTAAAATGTGGCGCGAACGCCAAAAATGAAGCTGCGCCCTGGTTCCGGCGCAAAATTGCGCAAAAACGAAACAGAATTGCGAATTTCCTCGTTGAGCAGATTGTAGCCTTTTGCGAATAACCATAAATCTCCCCATCGATTTGCTTTGAGTTGATAGTCCGCCGACGCTGTCAACAAGTGGTAACTGTTGGTGGGTGTTTCGTTTTGACCCGGATGACGTTGGGCTTCGGCGCGGGTAAAACGCAGCGCGGTATTCCAGGTTGGATTACCAAGCCCCAATTCGGCGCCATAGCGCAATGGCGGCATGCGGGGTACGTCGTCGCGATCACCATTGACGAAACGTCCGCGCACATAGTCAGAAAACAGTGATAGCGACAGGTTACCGTAAGGTAATTGGTAAAGCGTAGCGTCGACTCTGGATTCATAACCGATGAATTCCGCGCTGCGCTGGCCGTAGGCAAAAACCGATACGCATTCCGCCGCGCTGACACAGCGCTGGCGTATGACTTCGTTGTCTACTTCATACACCAGACCGGTGTTGCGTAAAAAAATAAAATTATCCGTGCGGTTATAGTAACCATTCATCCGCGCACTGAATCGCTCGGTTTTCCATTCAAAACCCAGATCAATCATGTTTATGGTTTCATTTTTTAATTGCACGTTACCAATTTCAAAACTGCGTGTGGACAGGTGCGGGCCGAATGCAAACAGTTCCTGGATATCCGGCGGACGCTCACCATGGTTAAAAGTCAGCTTGACTGTGGTATCTTGGCGCGGACTCCATTGCACAGCTGTGGAAGCGGATACGGCCTGATAATCAACCGAACCCGGCAACGACACCGGCGGCAGGGCACTGCCGCGCAGCTTCAGTTCGGTTGCTGCGGGGTTGGCCCGAGCGTGTTCGAAGCGGATACCGCCCTGCAGTGTCCAGTTGTTCCAAGTGTATGTTTGCGTGGTGTAGAAACCGAGTGAGAGTTGACTAGTTTTCGGCACAAACGTCTCAACGCCGAGTGCCGAGAATTTGCGATCGATCCACTGCACACCGTAGGTGCTGTTGAGATTGTGCAGCAGGCTCTGCTGTATTTCCAGACGGCCTTCGCCGACGTTATTTTTAAAACGCGTGAATGGCGACCCGCCTTCGAATTCGGTATGTCCATAATCGATGAGTCCGTAGCGGAAGCTGATACTGTCAATGCCGCGTATCGGCTCGTACCATTCGGATTTGAAGTCATAGCGTGTTTGTCGCATATTAATGCGCACATTGGGAAACAAGGCCTGTGGTCCGAAAATATCTTCAAATCCTGTCAGATCGTCAAGCCTTGGCAGAATTGTTTCCAGGCCGTCAAGATGGTTGGGGTCGAGTTGATGGCTGCCCCTGGGTATGCCATACCGGTTGTCGGTGTGACTAACCGACATGCCCGCCATCGCCTGATCCCCCAGCCACGAAATACCGGTAAAACCGCCAATGGCCTTGCTGTCGGTATTCGGTATTTTGCCGCTGACATTGCTTATTTCCGTCAGTCCCAGCTGCTGCGCCGCAAAGGTTTCGTCGATGGCTTTGCCGGGTATCCTGATGTCATTGCGATCACGAAAAAAACCGCCCAGACTGAACGCAATACTGTCTTTCCCCGTATTCAATGTAAACGCCGAGTGCGTACCGCTTGCGTTGGTGTCGTAACGGCTTTCAGCGGTGCCGCTGATGGTTTTTCTGGCGCGCCGTTCCGGTATGCGGCCATCGCTGACGTCGACAATACCACCAATGGCGTTTCCACCGTAGCGCACGATTTCAGGGCCGCGCAGTACTTTGATTTCGTGCGCAAACAGCGTGTCGAGCGCCAACGCGTGATCGGGACTCAGACTGCTGCCATCATGCGTGCCGATACCGTTTTGCAGGATGCGTACACGAGAACCTGTCAGTCCACGGATAACCGGTATGCCGACACCAGGTCCGAAAGACGCATTGCTGATGCCCAGTTCTTCGTTCAGCGTCTGACCGAGCGTGTCGCTTTGCCGCAAATGCAGCGAGCGGCCTTCCAGTGTGCTGGTATTCGGTGCTGCTGCCGCTTCCGGCGAGACGCCGATAATGTTGATTGGCGCAAACTGAATTACGGGGTGATTTGCGGTAGATTTCGTTGATTTTTCGCGATGTGCCGGTTCACGGTTTATGTCTTCGGATGAAGCGTTACCCGTGGTTGCCATGATCAGCGTCAGAATCAGCATAATTGCTAGTTTCGGCATGAACAGAAGTATTTTTCTTGGCCTGCCGAGTCTGGAAAACAGGTTGCGATTGATGTGTCGATTGTCACTGTGCACTGTGCAGGTTCTACCAAGTTAAAAGCTGTCGTAGTGGTGCATCGTCGATACATTGTTTTATAGATTCAGATTAGGTCACACTTTGCTGAAAAAAAGCGCCTCGAGATTGTCAAAGCCAGTTCCTGACTGCCTAAGGGGAAGGGAATAACTTCAGTTCAGAAACATGTTTCAACATAATGACTTTGCTTTCCGAGACGCGATAACCTTCTAATTTTTCATGCCAATAATGGAAGAAGGAGCGATAAAAACACCGATCTTGAAAGACGATGCCAGCAATCAGCATAGTTAGCACAAAACAGTAAATATCAACCGATTCACGGTACAGAAATAATCACCAAGAAACATTGAATTGTTAAAATGATATGTTATATCATAGCGGAATTCAATATAAAATACAAAATTAAACCTGAAATTAATGAATACTCATCAAAATAACAGTCGTCTACCGGTAACCGTGCTTTCCGGATTTCTGGGTGCGGGTAAAACAACCGTGCTGCATCACCTTCTGAGGAATCGGCAAGGATTACGTGTCGCCGTGATTGTCAATGATATGAGTGAAATCAATATTGATGCGGCCATCCTCGGAAAAGAGGTTGCGTGGAATCGATCCGAAGAAAAGTTGATTGAATTCAGCAATGGTTGCATTTGCTGTACATTGCGCGAGGATCTGTTAATTGCAGTGCGTAAGCTGGCCAGTGAAAAAAGATTTGATTATCTGATTATAGAATCGACAGGAATATCGGAACCATTGCCGATCGCGGAAACTTTCACATTTACTGACGAGGCTGGTATCGGTCTCTCTGAAATTGCACGTCTGGATACGATGGTCACTGTGATCGACGCAGTCAATTTTCTGCGTGATTATGAACAGGCCGATCTGCTTCAGGAAACCGGCGAAAGCCTGGGAGAAGACGATGAACGCAGCGTCGCCGATCTGCTGGTTGATCAAGTGGAGTTTAGTGATGTGATTCTGATCAACAAAACCGATCTGATTAATGTCGAAACGCTGGGGAAATTGCGCAGTGTTCTGCGATGTTTGAATACGCAAGCGGAAATTATTGCTATCGAAAATGGACAAGTAGAACTTTCCAGAATCTTGAATACCGGGAAATTCAGCTTCGAGCAAGCGCAGGAGGCGCCTGGCTGGTTAAAGGAAATGCGTGGTGAGCATATTCCTGAAACCGAAGAATACGGTATAGACAGTTTTGTCTATTCAGCCAGAAAACCATTTCATCCACAACGTTTTTATGATTTTTTGCACCAATCGTGGGGAAAGGAAGGAAAGCTGCTGCGCTCCAAAGGGTTTTTCTGGCTGGCGACACGGCCGGATTATGCAGGACAGTGGAGTCAGGCCGGCGGTATTGCGCGCCACGGTTATGCCGGACTGTTCTGGAAAGCTGTGCCGAGAAGCGAATGGCCGCAAGATACGAGCGATATTCAGTCGATCATGGAAAAATGGCAGGAACCTTACGGTGACCGGCGGCAGGAACTGGTTTTTATTGGACAAAACCTTAATCGGCATGCTTTGTGTCAATGGCTGGATGAGTGCCTGTTGACCGATGCAGAACTGGAAGCGGGTGAAGCAGGCTGGATTGGATTGCGCGATCCGTTTCCCGCCTGGCAGACGTAGCAGATGCAAGTCGCATCTGTAACCAATCAAAAAATAGGGTATCAGTCACTGTGCGTAACCCCAATAAGCCTGTCAGGAATGACGCCGAATATTATGTGTGTTTATAAAACTAATTAATTTTTACTACCATAAATGAAATGATGGCTGATATTGAAAAGATCATCGAAAAATCCCAAAAAACATGCGCGTCAACAGGAAACAAGCTGACCAATAAACGCAAGAAAGTGCTGATGGTGCTGTTAAATTCCAATTTACCGCTTTCTGCATATGATATTGTGGAGCGCTACAAAGACCAGTTCAAGGAATCGTTACCCGTCATGTCGGTTTACCGCATGCTGGATTTTTTGATTAAAGAAAAGCTGGTGCATAAACTTGAAACAGCAAGTCAATACATTTCATGTTCACATATTGCGTGCAATCATCAACACGAGATGCCGCAATTTCTTATCTGTGATCGCTGCGGCAGCGTCAAGGAAGTTGGTATTAAAAAAGCGATCATTGAAGAACTGGAACACAGCATTCGAAACACAGGCTTTTTGCTAACGCATAAACAACTGGAATTACATGGTATCTGCAAGCGCTGCAAAATACAGTCTATCTGAGCAGACCAAGAGAGATCTCAACGGGCTGTTGAAAAATTATCTACACGCTGCCATTGCGACGTTAGAATAGGTACATAACATTCATTTATCGCGCATATTCGCCACTTTTTACTCGGCGCAAACATCTCCGCGCCTACGAGCGAATTTCATGATTGTTTCCAGCGTGTTACTTGCGTCATCTGTTTCTGTTTTACGCCAGTTGCCGCGATTAGGTTTTTCAGCAGTCTGTTAAGGACGATATCGTGTTTCTTTTTTTTGCTCATATCTGACTAGCTTTGCCAGATCGAGCATTTCTTCGGACAGAATTTCCAAAACATCATCCAGCGTTAAGATACCAACCAGTTCCCCGGCATCGTCGACGATTGGCAAGCGACGGACGGTTTTGCGGCGCATAAAGTCGATGGCATCATACGTGGCGGTATTTTCCTTCAAGGTAAACAATTCCTGCATCATGATATCGCCGACGGTAATAACGGTTTCATCCAGTTCAGTGGCCAGTACTTCCACGACCAGATCGCGATCGGTGACGATGCCGACCGGTATCGCGCGTCCGTTGGGTTTATCGATTACAATGAGTGCGCCGACATGATACGCACGCATCAATCTGGCTGCTTCCAGTACGGGCTCATCGCGTTGAATAACAATGACTTCACGATTGCAGATTTCGCCGACTGACATAATCATTCTCCTTCTCTGTTGAATTGAAAAAATTACAATTTATGCGCGCACCGATGTTCATGAAAGGTGCGGTTTATGTTTGGTCGATCGCGATTATTGTTACATTTCAATACATGGTTCGATTCTGCTCCATTCTGTTTTATTTGACAATGTTGTCAGGTATCCATTCCATTTGCACAGTAAAGCGGAAATATAACCATCGCGCTCTGGCATTAATAACTATTGATCGCGTTTCAGTTGTTCCCGATCCAGCTGCGCAGCCAATGCTTGCAAAGTAGTGGAGATCGCTACCGGATAATTGTCGGCACAATCCATGGTCATCATTGTGGTTGGCAGGCTTTGATAATGCATTAAAGTTTGTTGCCGCAGCGCATGCAGCGAGGGCTTCGGACGAAGCCTTTTCCCTGCGTGCATAAACGGCTGTAGTAAAGGCGTGCCTTGTTGTGGGTCACCATCTTCAAGAGCAACAGTATCGCCGCAGATGCAGCCGTCACGGCTAAACATGCGATAAACCTGCTTTCTGCCCGGCCATGTAGCTTTGCCTTCAGAGCGTTTGCGCCTGGGTTTACCGGCAAATTCCTGCAGTTTGTACGCACAGTCGAGCGCCGGTGCGTCGTTGGATACATCCAGTGCGGTGCCGATACCGAAACCATCGATTGGTGCGCGGGCAGTCAATAATGTTTGCAGTTTGTATTCATCCAGATTGCCGCTGGCGAAAATGGTGACGTCGCACAGCCCGCCGTCATCCAGTATGCGACGGACATTTCTGGCGTGTTGCGCCAGATCGCCGCTGTCGAGACGCACGCCCTTGATGATGATATTGTCGATTTTCAGTTTGTTTGCCAGGGCAACAACTTTGTGCGCGCCGGCTTCAGTATCATAAGTATCGATGAGTAAAGTGGTATTGTCCGGATGTGAACGGGCGAAATGCTCGAAAGCCTGGCTTTCATCATCATGCGCCTGAATGAACGCGTGCGCCATGGTGCCGAAAATCGGAATATCGTATAGCGTCCCGGCCAATACCGTGGCTGTACCGGAAAAACCCGCGAGATAGCTGGCGCGTGCGGCCAATAATCCGGCTTCCGCACCATGTGCGCGACGCATGCCGAAATCGACCAGTTGTTTGTCCGGTGCAATCAGCACCGAGCGCGCTGCTTTCGATGCGATCAGTGTTTCAAAATGCAGCAGATTGATTATGCGCGATTCCACCAGTTGCGCCTGAGGCATAGGCGCGGTGATACGCAGAACCGGCTCGTTGGGGAAAAAAATCGTGCCTTCAGGCAGGGCGTGTACATCGCCCTGGAAGCGGAACTGTTCGAGATAATGAATGACGTGTGGTGGAAAACGGGATGCCAGCCACTCCAGTTCTTCAGTTGAGAATGTCAGATTCTCGAGAAATTCCAGTGCCTGTTCCAATCCGGCTGCAACCAGGAAATTGCGTCCTGGCGGCAGTTTGCGCATGAATAATTCGAATACCGCAGTTTGCTGCATGTCCTGTTCCAGGTAGGTTTGCAGCATGGTGAATTGGTACAAATCAGCCAATAGCGGACTGGATAGCGGATTCATGCGGCCAGCTCACAAAAATGCGCCGGTTGCGCGCCGTGCTCAATCATGTCCTGCACTGCCTGACGTCCGTCATTGGGCTGCCGGTTAAGCGCTTGTATGGCGTCTTGCAATATCACAACAGAGTAGCCGAGTTGCAGTGCGTCAATAACAGTATTGTGCACGCAGTATTCAGTGGCAATGCCACCGGCAAAAATCCGGCAGATATGTAAGGATTGCAGTAATTCAAACAGTCCGCTACCGGCAAAAGCGGAATAGGCTTCTGTTTCACGCGCGGTGGCTTTGGAGACAATATGCGCATCGGCGGGTAATGTCAGATGGGCATGGAATGCTGCGCCGATAGATCCGGCGACACAATGCGGCGGCCACAGGCCGCCTTGGTCGATAAACGAGCAATGATCTGGCGGATGCCAGTCGCGCGTTGCGATTACCGGCAAATGAAGTATCTGAAAACGGGCAATATAGCGGTTCAACAGGGTCATAATGACATCCGCGCCGCGGATTTCCAGGTTACCGCCGAGCAGAAAATCATTTTGCACGTCTATGATCATCAGCGCGTCGCCGGGCACCAGCCGGATAGTCATGACGATATTAAGCGCTCTTGTCGGGTAGAGATGATGCTTGTCTGTGACTATAGTTCTCCAGCTGGCGCTTGGCGGCATCGAATGCATCACGCACCGCGATATGAACATCCTCATTGACAATACGATTAATCACCAATTCGCCACCCGGTACCGTCATGTCAATACGCACGTCAAATAACCGGCCTTGATGGTGATGCCTGTGTGGTAACTCAACAGTGACACGGCAATGCATAATATGCGGATAAAATTTCTCCAGCTTTGCTGCTTTCTCACGGATATGGCTTTCCAAAGCATCAGAATGAGGAATATCCCGCATGGTGATTTGCAATGTGACTTCCATAATTTTCTCCTCCTGGATTGAATGTGCGTTGCGCTCCCTATAAGTAGGAAAAACACATCCCTTCAATTCATCGCTACGTATTTTCATTGTAGTAGTTTTACTGGCCGGAATGTATTAATCTGAACTTTCATTGCGCTGGATCAATGATTCGAGCTGGTAGCAAACACTGTACAGTAAGAATGGAGTTATTGCGCATGCCAAAACATAATGCTGATATTGCCGTGATCTTTGAAGAAATAGCCGATTTGCTTGAGATTGAGAACGCCAGCCCGTTTCGTATTCGCGCGTACCGCAATGCGGTGCGCGTGATCGGTGAATTGCCGAATGAAGTGTCGCATTTGTTGGAAAAAGGCATGGATCTGACACAATTACCCGGAATCGGCGACGATTTGGCCGGCAAAATTAAGGAAATTGTCACGGCTGGACATTGCAGTCTGCTCGACCGCTTGCATACTGAATTGCCGTCAGCGATTACCGAACTGCTCAAACTGCCGGGGTTGGGCCCCAAGCGGGTCAAAACGCTCTATCATGATCTCGATGCGCAAATACTGGAACAATTGCTCCGCGCCGCGCGTGATGGCCGGATCCGGGCTTTACCTGGATTTGGCGAAAAAACTGAAAACAATATCCTGCAAGCGATCGAGGCGCATGCGAATCAGGCGCATCGCTTCAAATTGGCGATTTCGGCGCAATACGCCGAGGCGCTGGAAAAATACCTGATGACCACGCCCGGGATTGTGCGCGTTACTGTCGCCGGCAGTTACCGGCGTATGCGTGAAACAGTTGGCGATCTGGATATTCTTGTGACGACTGCGACAACGGCGACTGCCGGAGAGGTGGTGCGACGGTTTACCCGCTATGATGAAGTGATCGACATTTTATCAGCGGGTGCAACACGTGCCAGCGTCATGCTCAAGTGTGGCTTGCAGGTGGACTTGCGGGTGGTCAGGGAAGAATCGTATGGCGCCGCATTGCATTATTTTACCGGCTCGAAAGCACATAATATTGCGATTCGTGTCCTGGCGCAAAAAAAAGGGTTGAAGATCAATGAATACGGTGTGTTCCGCGAGGGCGTCCGTATTGCGGGAGAATCCGAGGCGGCCGTGTACGCAGCGGTGGGTTTGGCTTACATTCCACCGGAGTTGCGAGAAAATCACGGCGAGATTGAAATTGCAAAATCAGGGAAATTACCGCAATTAATTGAACGCAGCGATCTGCG
>JADZAR010000102.1 GCA_020852475.1 Nitrosomonas sp. | reverse complement strand
GGGAATCATGCCATCTGCCACATCGTCTGCCTCTTTAAGTCCGTCTGAAGAATTTTTCACACCCATCGCAGCACACCTCCGCAAGCTTCGAACAATGAAATATCTATTAAATACGATAACATTTAATTTTCAAAGCAAAGACAACTGCTCATTCACCTTATATTTCTAGTATTTATGTGTCGTGAATTTTCTATCGCATCACCGAGAAATCCGATCGGATAATTCGCGCGCCTTGTGCAGGAATTAAAGAGACAGAGGAGGTCATTTAGATGTAGCAGTCACGCATTAACTTTCGCTTTCACGCACTAACAAGCTGTTAAGCGCCACGAGCTACTGCTTATTTCACCTCCCGATGGGTCATTCAAATACGATCTATCAATAACCGCCACCGGTAGTTTCGGCTTTTTCTTCTAATGCTTCGCTGGCCTCATCCACTTCCTTTGCCGCTTCTTCATAGGCATCGCTGACAGAAGTCTTCAAATCTTCAATTGTTTCATCTATTTTCTCACCCGTCTCTTCTGCAACCCCATCCGAAGCGCCTGTGATTTCTTCGATTTTCTGCGCAGCTTTTTCGATCGTTTCGTCAATAGCTTTTTTACTGCTTTCGATAGATTCGTCTACTTTCTTACCGAGTTGCTCCGCAGGCCCTTCCTGCTTTGAACAGCCTGTAAAAATAAACGATAGGAAAACCAGCGATAAAGATAATGCTAATTTGTTCATGGAAAATCTCCTGCAAGAAAGTAAAAAAATTGCCAAGCTTGCTCATTCAAGTAATCAAGCACTTGCATGGTAACATTGTCATACCGATACAGACAAATCACCTACCTCAATTACTGCCGCAACTAAAGCCCAGCACGGTGCAGTGCGTTTTGTTCGGACCAATCAGAAAACCTGGAATGGCAAAATAGGTCAAATTCATTTTGTCAGTATATTCAGAGCATCATAATGACGCAGACTTATCAGGATTTTTTAAATGCGCTTGGTTTCAGAGAGTCATCCAGTATTCCGAATGGCATTCAAAATTATGGCATAGAGAATCGTTTCGGCTTCATTGGCAAGTACCAATTCGGAGAAGCGGCGCTTTTCGATCTCGGCTATTATGCTGTCGACAACAGCGACAGCAATCTGTTTAAAAATGACTGGATCGGCAACTGGTCGGGCAAAAATGACATCCACAGCAAACAGGATTATCTCGGCAATGGTTTAGTTCAGGAAAGCATTATTCGGGATTGGCAAGCCGTTTTGTGGAACAGAATCCGGTTTCTTGAACTGGATAAATACGAAGGCCAAGTTCTTAACGGTCAGCCCATAACGCTTTCCGGCATGCTGGCCACCGCGCACCTGATCGGCGCAGGCAGTCAATCTTCAGATAGTGCCGGGTTAAAAGGCTACCTGCTATCCGGTGCAACTTTCAGTCCTGGTGATGGAAACGGCACCTCGGCAAATGATTACATGAAACTGTTCGAAGACTTCCAGACACCTTTCAGTGTTAATCACAGTAGCGATGAAATCGTCATTGGCGGCGCAGGAAGAGATATCTTGCAAGGCTTTGGCGGCAACGATACCTTGATTGGCAATGAAGCGATCGACACGGTGATCTATGCCGGTTCTTCGATCAATTACATTATTCAACGACAACCCGATAACCTGTGGACGATACGCGCACGCAGTGGTTTACCCGATGGCACGGATACACTCATTGATATCGAACGCATCCAGTTTTCCGATACTTTGCTCGCACTGGACCTTGATGGAAATGCGGGGATTACAGCAAAAATCATTGGCGCGGTGTTCGGTGCAGATTCTGTTGCAGACACTCGATTGGCGGGCATCGGATTAAACCTGCTTGATAGCGGCACGGATTATGAAGCGTTAATGCAATTGGCCATTCATGCCGCGCTGGGCGATGATGTCGCAAACCATGCCGCTGTGATTGGTTTGCTGTATAAAAACGTTGTCGGTTTTCCGCCTTCCACCGCTGATGAGGCTTATTTTGTTGATCTGCTGGACAACGGTGCGCATTCTGTCACGTCTATCAGTATATTTGCAGCAGAAACAGCAATTAACCTGGAAAATATAAATTTCACCGGTTTGTCGCAATCCGGGCTTGAATATAGTTTATTACCGGTTTAAGCGCAGCAGTAGCTCATCGTTATGATTTAGAAATCATGGATAATTGAAGGATTCCATTCAGTCCCCCTCAGCGCCGGATAACGCGGTGCCGCTTTCACCGAGCATTTTTCCTGTAAAAATCGGAAAATGATAATATGTCGCATTCAAGTAACCGGCTACGTCATCAATATCGCTACTGCTCCATTCCAGCGATAAATTCTTTTGCCACCGGTTCACCTGTTCGAGCAAAGCAGGCCAGTTTGTTGCAAGCTTTTTCTCTCGCCAGTGCACTTCGGCATCATGACACGAAGCACAATGAAGGGAATACAGCAGCTGACCGCGACCGGCGTTGTATTCCATCTGTTCCGCCAATACCGAGGCTGGAACAAACATTACGCACCAGAATATCAAACCCGTCGTGAAATCTTTTTTTGATAAAAACATTCATTCTCCTTTCCTAATACATTTATCGCACGAAATAACATCCGTGTTTCCCCAAGCGCACTGCCTAAAAAGCAGGAGAAAAATCAGGGACGTACACCGAGTAAAATACCTTTTTCCATAAAACTGGTGAAAATTGCACAGCCGGCACTGATTACAGTATCTGGACGGAGGGAATTGAGTTCTGACGCAATCTGCTCCAAAAATTCCCTGCCATTTTTACAATCAGCATTTGTATGGTTATGGATGAGTCGCTGAAGCAATCGTGCGGTCAACGGATTGGTCTCCATAAAGTGGATTTCATCCCTGCTGTCGCGATACACAATCAGATAAGTCATTTGATCACCAGGTGTTTTTGGCTGATAATCCGCGCTGATTTTATGCACCGGGAAATGATAACCAAGCACCCACACCAAGGGGGATACCACCGGAACGCCTGCGAGCAACTCATCTTCATTCTCCGGAATGACAAATACTTTGTCATCTGCTTTTTCATCCAGTATCGATAACGCCAGCTCGACCCATTCGTAATGCGCCAATTCCAACAAGAAAAGCGGGTCATCCGCTTCAGTTTCACGTTCATACTCGAGATATTTTAGAAATTCACGCGGCATTTCCGGAAACAGTGGCGTGTGCGATTGATGTTTCGCATAATAATCACGAATCATGGCATGCCAGCGCCGATCAGGGATGACACTGCGCAAGACCGGATAGGTGCTGGCCATGAAACCTTCAACATTGTTGTAGAACAATTCGCAATAAATTTTCATGCGCCGCGCGTCGACATTCTCGGGTGGCGGATTATGTTCGGGGTCGCGGATATGCGCGGCAAATGCATATTGCAGACGCAAAAAATCCGGGCGATCAGGCGTGTCGTAAGTTGTGTTCATCGACCAGCAACAGCGGCTGCCGCCAGTTGGATTGGATATGTTGAATCCGTTTTACTTCCTGCTCAAGATTACTGAAAGCCGGGATATTAAAATCACGCTCCAGCAACGTAGGAATGACACCGAATTGCTGATATGCTTTTTCAAGCAATGACCAGACCGGATCAATAACATCAGCGCCATGTGTGTCGACAATCAAGTCTTCCGCTTCATTGTAGTGCCCTGCAATATGGATATAACGAATACGCTCACCGGGAATTTGCCGCAGAAATGCTTCTGCATCGTAGCCATGATTGATGCTATTCACATAAATATTATTTACATCAAGCAGCAAATCACAATCTGCCTGTTCAAGAACAGCATTCAGAAAGTCAATTTCTTCCATTTCCTTGCCTGGCGCGGCATAGTAGGAAACATTTTCCATCGCAATACGCTGTTCAAGAAAATCTTGCACGCATTTGATGCGGCTAGCCACATAACGCACGGCTTCTTCGGTAAATGGAATGGGCAACAAATCATACAGGTGGCCATCGTCGCTGCAATAACTCAAATGCTCGCTATAACAGCGTATTTGATGTGTGTTCAGGAATCGTTTGAGGCGATGCAGAAAAGCCTCGTCCAATGGTGATGGAGCGCCGATGGATAGCGACAAACCATGACAGATAAACGGATACTGCTCTGTCAATGCACGCAACTTCTTGCCGTACGAACCACCAACGCCAATCCAGTTTTCCGGCGCAATTTCCCAGAAATCAACAGCATTATCGGGCTGATCAGCCACTTCGCGCATTAATCCGCGTCGCAGCCCCAGCCCTGCGCCGTAAACAGGATAATTAACGGCTGTGTTCATACGGACAACAAAAACGCAAGCTCTACGTTATTTACTGCCGCCACACTTGCCTTCGCCGCATTTGCCTTCTTTCTCGGCTTTATCGCCGCCGCATTTACCTTCCATATTTTTTTTCATGTCGCTTCCGCATTTACCTTCGCCGCATTTGCCCTCCTTCTCGGCTTTTTCTCCGCCGCACTTGCCCTCCGCACCGGATTTGCCTGCGCCTTCTTTATCTTTACTTTCCCCTCCACCATAAGCCAGTTGCATGTATCCACCGGATAATTCATTGATAGCAAATGGATTTGCATCATTCTCCGCAGAAACATTACCGGCTGCAACAGATGCGACGAACGCGGTACCAACAGCAATTGAAACAGGTTTAATCAGTTTTTTTGACATCGTTTTCTCCATAGAATTTAAGGTACACTCAAGATTACTGCGCAAAGCGACAACTAGATCAATCAGATTGATATTGACTACGCCACTACTGGCAGAAGCTTTCTGACACCAGCGCAATGAAATACATTAACACAATGAAATTTAATAAATTTTTATTAAAAGAGACAATTGGGCTGTCTCCGGGCTCATGCGTCCATTTACAACAATACCTGATCTTGCTTTTTTTGCAAGCTGCTCTCTGTTAAACTCAGCCCTTCAAAAAAACACTACTATTATCATTTATATTCTGTTTTGTGCAATAAAAAATTGAGCGTAGTGATTATAAAAATGTAAAAAAACCGCTCAACTTTAAAACGATAACACTAACTATAATCCATTAAAATTAAAGCAATAAATTCCGATAGATTTCCATTTTTTTATTAAAGCCAGATATTGAGGAGCAATGAATGTTTGATAAACGCAACCAGCTAGTCTTTTATGCCAATATAGTGATTATTGTATTTGGCCTGATCGTTATCCTGTTCAGTGATTTTGTTTTGATGGGTATCCTGCTGACAGCAATCGGCGCCATCCTGATTTTTGAACAAATCAAGCAGAACAAAGGCGCCTTCAGCATCACAGGTCTGGAAAAAATTCTGACCATAGACGATACCTGCGGCACGCAAGCAACGCTGGTACAAAAACAAAATACCACAGCCTGTCATACCGCTAACACTGCTTACTGGTTTAAAAGCATTACTCCGATCGGCGCCATCACCAATTTCAGTATTAATGGACAATCCCCCGCTGAGCAAAAAAAAGACAACAATAATAAATATCAGGTTTGCATGACGTTGCCGGCAAATTCAAGTGCCACCCATGGTATTGAAACAACACTGAAATATCATTATAAAAACGCTTTTGGGCGAACTGAAGGTATCCTGTCGCATACAGTTGACGATCAGACAGACCGGCTTCGTCTCGTAGTTGATCTTCCAAAAGGCCGTCCCGTTTCCACAGCGCGCGCTTACTGTATTGAAAAAGGTAAAGAAGAAGCATTACTGCCGCCAATAGTTACAGGTGAAACACGACTCGAAACAGAAGTTATCAATCCGAAACTCGGCGCTGAATATTGTCTGCAATGGAACTGGCCCGAACCCGGTCTTCTTCAGAAAATCGGCTGTTTGATTAAATAATTCG
>JADZAR010000101.1 GCA_020852475.1 Nitrosomonas sp. | reverse complement strand
CAAAAACGGTATTCAGAACAAGGCGGCGAGGAACAAACCGTTTTGGCAGTTGTTGGTTTGGCGGCAAAATTCTGCGTTATCGTGGTTTGGCAAAAGCGCATGCATGGCATGTTCTGCAAGCCATGGCGTATAACCTGAAAAGATTGCCCAGATTATTTGTTGAAAGTGTGATGAGACAGGAGAAATGCGTCTTTTAAACAGAAAACAGGCAAAAAATACCTGAAAACAAAGTGATTTCTTATCAAACTTCGTGTTTTCCCGCAAAAACTTATAAAAAACTGAGAAAAACCGATTGAAATCACAATTTTTTGCCAAACTTCAAGAAGTCAGGGGTTTTGCAAAGGTCTCCCTGTAACTAAAATTGCATTACTGTTGTTCTGATACAACATGGGCCGAATATTGCCTTGACACATAAAAGCTCCTTATATAAGCTGCGCTTTGGTCAAATACGACACACTTATTAATAATTAAGAGTAATATCCGCGGTCAACATTTGAGTTAAAAATTCCAGCCTGCAAAAAAGAATCATAAAAAAGAGTCAAGTGAAGGTAAAAAATCAGGGTTGGCGCGCGATATCGGGATTTCTTGCCAGGAAATGCAAGATGAAGAAAAGTACAAGTCATATTACTTCGAGGGGAAGATCTTGAGTTCGACAATAACCAAGTTGAACGCTCCGCTTATGCAGGCGTTTGATTTTCAGCCTTCCAGCGAAACGCAGCTAATACCAACACCAACAAGGAATACGCTCGTACAGCAATTGGCGGGCTTTGATACTTTAATCGATGCACTTGAGTATGCTGCGCAAGGAACTACCGGATACAATTTCTACGATGCAAGAGGCAATCTGCGTTCGGTGTTACCCTATAGTCTCCTTAGAGATAATGCGCGGAGGTTGGCGCAGTGCTTGTCTGTTTTCGGATTAAGGCGCGGCAGTCGTGTTGCTATCATAGCCGATACATCACCTGAATTTATTGAGCTATTTTTTGCTTGTCGATATGCCGGACTAGTCCCGTTTGCAATGCCTGTGCCTGTTAATTTGGGTAGTCACGGAATTTACGTTCAACAGCTGAGAGGGTTGCTTGAAAGTAGTCAAGCAAGTCTGGCGCTCGCAAATCTTGATTACATAAATTTTCTCGAAGAAGCGGCAGAAAAAGTAACCGCTTTGAGTTGGGTTGGTACGCCTGCGCAGTTAAGTAAATTTCCGGTACAAGAAATATCATTGCAGTCCAATGAGCCTGATGAGGTTGCTTATCTGCAATTTACGTCAGGCAGTACACGAATGCCGCGAGGTGTGGTTATCACTGAGCATGCACTTATGTGTAACTTAAAAGGAATAGTGCGTAATGGCCTGGAAGTAACGTCCGATGATCGTTCTGCATCTTGGTTACCTTTTTACCATGATATGGGACTGGTCGGTCTGGTTCTGGCGCCGATGGTTACACAGATATCAGTAGATTATCTGGCGACACGCGATTTTGCGATACGACCCTTGCAATGGCTCAAGTTGATCAGCCGTAATCGCTGTACAATAGCATTCAGTCAGCCTTTTGGGCTTAAGCTATGCACTATGCGCGCACGAGAGTCGGATTTGAAGGATCTTGACTTGAGCAGCTGGAGAGCTGCTGGAATTGGTGCTGAAATGATTCGTCCGGATACGCTAAGAAAGTTTGCTGAAAAATTTTCGTCTTCAGGGTTTAATGAAAATGCGTTTCTTCCCTGCTACGGCTTGGCAGAATCAACATTGGCTGTAACATTCTCGAAAGTAGGTAACGGATTTGATAGCATACAAATCGACAGTAAAACACTTGTTGATAAACGAATGGCTGTCAAATTGCAGACTGAGGAACGTAAAAGCAATGAATTTGTCAATTGTGGGAAACCGTTGCCTGGACACATCGTTAAAATTATTAATGATGAAGGGCAACAGCTTGATGAAGGAATCCTTGGCAGCGTTTTAGTGCAAGGTGCTAGCATTATGATGGGTTATTTTAATAATCCAGAAGAAACCAGAAATGCACTAAAGCCGGAAAACTGGCTTGATACTGGAGACATTGGTTTTCTTTATGAGGGTGATCTGTATATCACAGGTCGGCGAACAGATGTTATCATCGTCAATGGACGTAATATTCGTGCGCAAGACGTTGAAGAGCTCGCTGAGCAGCAACCTGAGGTCAGATCCAGAGAAGCATCGGCTTTTGGTGTAAATAATGAGGATGGCTCCACAACGGTCGTTCTTGTCATTGAATGCAGATTAACCTCATTGGCAGAACGCCATATGTTGATCAAACGGTTACAGCAACTCGTCTATATGGCTTTTGGTGTGAATTGCATTGTAGAACTCGTACCTCCGCATACGCTGCCTAGAACTTCTTCAGGAAAATTGTCTCGTTTTGCAGCGCGACAAGGCTACATACAGCGTACAAATCTGAATGATCAGCTTGCGGTGGTAGAATCCGGGGATCGTTAATCTGTCATGCAAAAATTAGTAGCTGTTACAGGTGCTACTGGTTTTATTGGACAAAGACTTGCCAATAGTCTTGGTGCAGCGGGTTGGCGTGTAAAAGCAATTACCCGTAAAAAAAAAGCGGATACAGATTTCATTAATTGGATTCATGGTGACCTTGATGATCTGTCAGCTTTAACCGATCTCGTAGAAGATGCCTCAGCAGTTATTCACTGTGCAGGGACTGTACGAGGCAGTTCATTTGATGAGTTTTCACGTACCAATGTGACCGGAACTCGAAATCTTCTTGACGTGGTGATTAAGCAAAAACAACCGCCGCGTTTTCTGTTTATTTCTTCACTTGCTGCCAGGCAATCTGAGTTGTCTTGGTACGCTAAAAGTAAAAAACAGGCTGAGCAGCTAGTCATTGATCCTGTACTGGGATTATCTTGGACAATCTTCAGACCAACTGCAGTGTACGGCCCGGGCGATAAAGAATTGAAACCACTTTTTCAAGCTGCGAGTAAAGGGCTTCTTCCGGTTGTTGGTCACTTACAAAACCGTTTTGGATTGTTACATGTCGACGATCTTGTTTCCGCAATTCAAGCGTGGCTGGATCTTGATGTCTCCTGTGCAGGTATTTATGAACTCGATGACGGCATGGCGGGGGGGTATAGCTTTCAGTCACTGGCAACTTTAGCTCGGGAAATATGGAGCAGGCCGGTACGTTGTGTCGTAGTACCTCATTTTCTGATAAAGAATGTCGCCGTCGCGAATCTTTGGTTGGCAAGAATCTTGCGATATTCTCCTATGTTGACTCCTGGTAAGGTAAAAGAGTTACACCACCATGACTGGGTATGTGATAATGCGCCTTTAATTAGTGCACTGTCTCCCTGGCAGCCTCGCATTCGTTTGCAAGATGCATTGCCGCAACTATTATAGTTAGACCTACACCTAAGTTATGACAGACAATAGTTACAATGAAATCATTGAATTACTTTGTGATCGTCTCAGCAGCCTGGCCGACTCGGAAGTAAGCATCACAGCAGAAACCAATCTGATCAGTGAGTTATCCATTGATTCAGTCAAATTGCTCAACCTCATCATGGAAATAGAAGATGCGTTTGATATCTCGATACCGATCAACGCATTGGCTGATGTGCAAACCGTGCATGAATTGGCAAGTCTCATCTCCAAAATTAAATCTGCATCCTGATAAATGAATTTACTGGAAAAACTTGATGCAGCTGCGGCAGCAAGAAAAGCGATGTTGCCCGAAGGCGTTGGTGCTTTTGGTATACCTATTGAAGAAGTGTATACGGCTACGGAAGCCAGAATTGGGAATCGTCGCGTATTGTTGCTGGGAACAAACAATTACCTTGGATTGACATTTTCACCTGAATGTATCCAGGCGGCGCACAAAGCGCTTGATGAAGAAGGTACAGGAACAACCGGTTCACGCATGGCAAACGGCAGCTATCATGGGCATCGCGCGCTTGAGCGCGAGTTTGCTGATTTCTATGGATGCGGTTCCGGGATCGTTTTTACCACCGGTTATCAAGCTAATTTGGGCACAATATCCGGATTAGTCGGTCGTGGCGATACGGTTCTGATTGACGGCGATTCGCATGCCAGTATTTTCGATGGCTGTATTTTGAGCGGTGCTGAAATTATCCGTTTCAAGCACAACGACATGGCCGATATGGAAAAACGTTTGCGTCGCTTGGGTGATCGCACAGAAACGACGTTAATTATCGTCGAAGGGATTTACAGCATGCTTGGTGATCAGGCGCCATTGGCGGATATAGTCGAGCTTAAAAATAAATATCGGTGCACATTGTTGTTGGATGAGGCGCACTCGCTCGGTGTGCTTGGAGAAACAGGGCAAGGGTTGGTGGAAAAGACGGGACTGCAAAAAGAAGTGGATTTCATCACCGGTACATTCAGCAAAAGCCTGTGTAGCATTGGTGGCTTCTGCGTCAGTAATCATCCGCAGCTCGATCAGCTGCGCTATGTCAGTCATCCCTACATTTTCACAGCGTCGCCATCGCCGGCAACCATTGCATCAACACGTGCCGCCTTGCAATTGTTAAGAGAAGGCAGCCATCTGCGTAAACAACTCTGGGAAAACTGTACGCAACTATACAACAGGCTTGCGGAAATCGGTTACCAGCTGGGGCCGGAGCCGGGGCCTGTCATTGCCGCAATTCTCGACAGCCCAAAACAGGCACTTCAGATTTGGCAGCGCTTGCTGGAAAAGAATATTTATGTAAATTTGATTCTCCCGCCCGCCGCACCCGATGGAAAATCGCTGGTGCGTTGCAGTGTCAATGCGGCGCATACCACTGAACAAATGACGTATGTGGGGGATAGTTTCGCAAAGCTGTATCATGAAGTATTGCAAAGTTAATTGCGCGATTATTTTTATCCCGTTATTCCGAGAGTGACGTTTCAGATAAAGCTTCAGCACTGAGCAGAATGACTTCAATCTCTTCAATGATTTCTTCCTGGCGAACTTTGTTGTAATCTAAACTCAATTGGATTTCATTTTTTTCCAGACGCTGAATGGCTTTTTCCATATGCTCCAGACGCATTTGGTTTTCAACCATCAGCGATGTATAAAAGGCCTCATGCAAAGCGGCGTAGAGAAAATGATCGGATAGTTGGCTCCAGAATAGCGATGGTTGAAGATTCAGCGTTGGCGGATATGAAAATGTAGTTCTTTTTTGCGATGCCGCAAGTGGTATGAGTTGTCTTAATTTAACAGCGCATGTTTCATCGTCATAATATACCGCGCTGATGCTTCCGATTTTTTTCAGTGGAAGTTGCTGATGGAGTTGATTAAGTACTTCAGTCAAGTGTAATAGTGTGGTATGAATTTCCTCGGTCACGCTATGGCCGTCGAGAAAGGCCACGATCTGTCGATCATCCTGAAACTTGGTGCGCAGTCGATTGCCAACGACCAATAATAGTCGATTTTTCCGTTGTGCATGTGATTGCACAAACTGATGCAATGCTTTATTAAAATCGCCACAAAATCCGCGTTCGGAACCAATAACAATCCAAAGCTGATGAAAGCTTTCCGCTAATAATTGTGGCGGCTGCGAATAAAATGTCAAAAAATCCAGAGACGCTGTTTCAATACTCGCTACAACACGCTGCTGCGTGGTGAGGAAGGTATCCAGCTTGCGAATTTCAAGCAAAGCCAGATTTTTCATGGCATTCAGAATGCCTTTTATTTCAGTGAGCGTAGCGATACGCGATTTTATTTCATGACGTTTGCTCATCGCTTTGTTGTTTTAACCACGCATTAATTAATCGCTTCCACGGGTCCCGGCCTGCATCAAGACTCAATTCGGCATGAATTACCTGTTGTTGTAAATAGGTTAGGCAAGACTTGATTTTTTCCAGATCCAGTTCATCAAATAAACCTTCGTTATAGGCCACCAGCCATGCCATTTGAAATTCACTGGTCACGGGAGACAGGGGTTCCTGTTTAAAAATTTCTCGCAGAATCTGCCCGCGCCGTATACGTGTTTCCATACTTTTATCCAATTTTGAGCCAAAGCGCGTAAAAATCTCAAGCTCAAGGAATTGCAGATAATCCAGCTTCATACGTCCAGCCTCTTTCTTGATGACCGGATGTTGTGCATTACCGCCAATGCGCGACACCGAACGGGTAACATCTATTGCTGGTAAGAAACCACGTACGAAGAGCTGGCGATCGAGATAAATTTGCCCGTCAGTGATGGAAATCAGGTTGGTCGGAATATAGGCCGCAATTTCTCCAAGCTCGGTTTCTATGATAGGTAATGCAGTCATACTGCCGCCACCCTGCTTCGCGGAAAGGCGCGTGGAGCGCTCTAACAGGCGCGAGTGCAGATAAAAAATATCACCGGGATAAGCTTCCCGGCCAGGAGGTCTGCGTAACAAAAGTGACAGTTCCCGGTAGCTGCGCGCATGCGTACTCAGATCATCATAAACAATCAATGTGTCGCGTCCCTGCGCCATCCATGCTTCGGCTACGGTGCAGCCCGCAAAGGGCGCCAGATATTTCAGGCCGGGCATGGCATTCGCCTCCGCCACTACGACAACGGTATACGCGAGTGCGCCCGTACGGCGCAGGATTTCAATGGTATTAACCACTGCTGAGCGCTTCTGACCGATCAGTACATAAACGCAGTATACTTCTTGATCACGCTGGTTAATAACCGTGTCTATAGCCAGCGTGCTTTTGCCGCAGCCATTGTCTCCAATGATCAGTTGTCGTTGACCTTTGCCGATTGGAATCAATGTGTCGACAATTTTGTTGCCGGTATAAACCGGTTGAGCTACAAAGTCACGCGCAATAATTGGCGGAGATTGCATATCCAGCAATCGGTAGGTATCAAAGGATAATGCGCCTGCATCATCCAGCGGCTTACCGAGCGGGTCAATGACTCGACCCAGTAACCTGTCCCCTGTACCTATGCGCAGGCGATTGCCTGTCAGAAAAGCCGGAGTACCTGCTGTCAGTCGAGCAGTCTGTTCGAGCAGGATCGCGCCGATACGTTGGCGACCCAGATGAAAAATCAGCGCTCTGCTGCCGTCTTCCAGGTCGATCATTTCGTCCATACCGGCAGATGGCAGACCGCTGATCCACGCAATCCCGTCACCGATTGATATTACCGTGCCTTGTTCTGAAATCCGCAACTGATACCGGTATTGATTCAAGTAATCAGCCTGACTGATCAAGGGAGAATCACGCTGTACGGCTTTTAAAACATTATTGCTCATGCTGTACCGGCTTACTGAAAAATTTCAGTTCGTCGCGCAGGTTAGCGTGGAGTATTAGTGGACCGATTTCAATACGCATGCCAGCCAGCAAGGAATGAGTACATTGAAATTCGATAATTGATTTCTGGCCGGTAATTTCGCGCAATGCTGCGGATAAGGCTTCGCGCTGTTGATTTGTCACGGGAAAGGCGCTGTGCGCGACTACAGGTGCTGACAGAGAAGTCATGGCTTCTGTGATCACCCGTTTGTCAGATTCGGTCAGATTGATGAGATCTTCCAGTAATAACTGAAACAATTGTCTTTCCAGTTCAGGGGTGGCCATCCGTGATAAAAATTTGCTGATAAATGCAGCGCCTAGTTCAATAGCCCTGTCTTCTGTCTTTTTCTCATAGTCCTTCTGGCGGCGTTCATCCAGAATTCTGCGGCGTTCCGCTTCTTCCTCGAACTGATGTGACAATTCAGCCAGTCTGCGCTCGCGGAGTTCAGCCAGTTCCGCAGACAGTTTCGCATGTGCGGCTTCTTTTTCATTTTCCCAAGTCGTCAAAAATTGTTCGTTTTTTTGCTTCAATGCCTTAGCTTCTTCTTCAATGCGTTTTGCATTCATCAGTTCTTGATCGATACCGGTGCGGCGTTTGTCTATAATGTCCCAAATCGGTTGATATAAAAAACGCTTTAGAATCCAGATCAGGATCAGAAAATTAACAATCTCAAGAAGGAAAGTGGTCCAGTCGAAATCCACGTGACGTTATCGCGTTATTGAACAATATATTCGAGCAGCGGATTGCGGAACAGGATGATCAGCACAATCACGAGTACGTAAATCGCCAGCGATTCAATCATGGCCAGGCCAATGAATAATGTGCGCATTATTGATTTTTCGGCTTCAGGTTGACGTGCAAGCGCGTCCAGCGCCTGACTGATCGCACGTCCCATTGCCAGTGCGGGCAGCATCATACCGATCGCTACTGCCAGTGCAGCGCCTATCGTTGATAAAATCGTAAACCAGGTCATGTCGCTCATGGCAGCGTTCCTTTTTTACTTTGTTGAGATTGCATGGCGCCAGCCACATAAATCAACGCCAGTGTTCCGAAGATATAGGCCTGAACAAGGGCTTCAATAATATGCAGCATCAATATCGGTACAGGCACGAGCAGTCCGGCGACCAGCAAAACCAGTAGGGCTACCAGTTCCAGGCTCATTATATTGCCAAATAGTCGTACGGCTAATGCAATCGTGCGTGTAACCTCGCTGATCAAATGAAACGGCAGTAATAGTGGCGTAGGGCTTAGATAATGCTTTAAATAGTGCAGGCCATTCTGCCGGATGCCGAACCAGTGCACCGACAAAAAAACCAGTGCAGCCAAACCGGCAGTTACGGACAAGTTTCCAGTCGGTGAATGCAATCCGGGAATCAGGCCGGTCAGATTAGCGATAACAATATAAATCCATAGCGTAGCGATAAACGGCAACAGTTGTCTTGCTTGTCCGGGCAACACCGCGTGTATCGTGTTTTCCATGGTGGAAACAATGCCTTCCAACGCGGTTTGCAGCGACCCGGGCTGTAATGTCAGATTTCGGGTCGCAAACCAGCCTAAAACTGCGAGAATCAGCATGATCCCCCAGGTTGTGATTACAATCGACGTAATGCCCAGCGGGCCGATATGAAAAATGACAGCGGTCTTTTCCATTACTGATGCTCTCGCAAGTAAAGATAAACATTCAGAACACCGATGAGAAGTCCCAGAAACAGCAAGCCCATGGTCCAGCGTACTGAATATTCCTCCGCCTGATCATCCAGCCAGTTTCCCAGATAAACGCCTGCGATAACAGGCAGTACGAATAATAGTGAAAGCGTTCCCATGAATATGGATTGCGCCAGTAAGGTAGGATGTTCTTCCTGGGCCTTTTTCATCCGTTTAATCTGTTTCTCGACAGACTTGCGCAACTGTTTGTCATCCATATTGCCTCCACCACCAGGTTAAACTTCCGCTACAAGTGGATCCCGCTACGCCGCATTTGCCACAGCCGGCGAAACATTTCCTGTTCCAGTTGATTCAAACTGTTCTTGATTTCTTGTAGCGACTGTTCTTCTTCGAACAGTTGCTGTATCAATTCCTCGCTGATGCGTTGATAATCGCTATCGATAAGAAAACGACGCGAACTGATATAGAGATTGTTGGTTACAAAATAAAGAATGCCACCCGGAAATGCAAGATAATACCAGTCGCCATTTTCCAGCCGGTAGCGCGCCATTCCATAATTGAGTGCTGTCATCATGCGCATATGGTCGGCAAGAATTCCAAAACTGCCGGAAGCGTCCGTGCCGACAAAGCTGACTACCTGTTCAACCGGTGTGTACTGTGTGGCGCTTTGTAAATGTAATGTAAATGTTTTCATCACGCCGCCTGCATGGTGCCCCGCATATAGCATTGTTCTTCAGGCGTGTCATCGTAATCGCCACGCAGGAATGCTTCGCAATCATTCAGGGTTTGCGTAAGCTTGACCGAAACACCCGGAATGCCGCTATGGGAACTCATGACATGAAAAGGTTGCGTCAGATAGCGTTGTAATTTGCGCGCACGCATTACCACACGTTGATCTTTCTCGGATAAGGCTTCCATTCCCAGCATGGCGATCATGTCTTCCAGCTCTTCGTAACGGGCCAGATGTTCACGCACGCGCTCCGCCACTTCGTAATGTCGATCGCCCAAAAATAAACGATCCATCATTTTGCTTGAAGATCGCAATGGATCGATGGTGGGGTAAATCCCCTTTGCAGCCTGGCTGCGCGACAGAATGACTGTCGTATCAAGATGAGACAATATGGTGCTGACAGCCGGGTCGGTCATGTCATCCGCAGGCACATAAACCGCTTCCACGGCGGTAATGTTTCCATTCCGGGTGGAAATGATGCGTTCCTGCAATTCCGCCACTTCGCTCATCAACGTAGGTTGATATCCGACTGTGGCTGGCATGCGTCCGAGCAATCCGGAAATTTCGCTGCCGGCCTGCACAAAACGGAAAACATTGTCCATCAATAATAATATTTCCTTGTGCATGACATCGCGTAAATATTCGGCATAGGTCAATGCCGATAAACCCACGCGGAATCGAACACCGGGCGATTCGTCCATTTGTCCGAACAGCATTAATGTTTGCGGCATTACGCCGGCTTCCTGCATTTCATGCCACAATTCGTGGCCCTCGCGAATACGTTCGCCAACACCGGCAAATACAGAGACGCCTTGATGCAGATTTACAATTGCGTGCATGAATTCCATGATCAGTACGGTTTTTCCAACGCCCGCGCCACCGAATAATCCTGTTTTTCCACCTTTGATAAAGGGGCAGAGCAAATCAATCACTTTGATACCCGATTCAAGAATGCAGGTTGCAGGCACAGTCTCGGCCAATGAAGCGGGTGACGCAATGATGTTGCGCATTTCGGTCGTCTGCAGTGGCGGTTGTCCATCGAGCGGCATGCCGAACATGTCCAGCATCCGGCTCAGGCAGTCAGGCGTTACCGGTATGCGTAGTGGTCCGCCGCTGTCATATACAGTAATGCCGCGTTTCAGCCCTCCGGTGGAATGCAGTGCAATTGCGCGTATGCGCTTTGCATCGAGATGACGGTAAACTTCAAACAGATAGTATTGGCGATCGCAAGTGCAGAACAGCGCCTGATGTAATGGCGGAAGACGGTCACATGCCACATCAATGACCGGGCCGTGAATTTCTTCAATGAATCCGATCGGGTCACTCGATGTTTTAATTGCCTGGACCATTTGTTCCATGAACCCGGTTCCCGGAATAATGTTGATCAATATGGCAGTTATACCGTAAGTGAGCAGGAACATTCAAGAGAACGCTGCATTTTAAATCACGTCACCGTGTATGAAACGCTTTACTTTTATATAATCACAGCATGAATAATTTTTTATTTGATCGGATATGCAAGAAAACTGGCGAGCCTTTTTACTGACGCAATATGCAGTTATCGAGAACGATAAAGTTATCCGTTTTGACGGAGAACAGGTTGAACCAGCGCAAGCTGAGGATATAATGGCTTTGGTCGATCTTTCGCATTATGGACTGCTCGTATTTTCCGGAGAAGATGCGCAGACATTTCTTCAGAATCAACTCAGTTGCGATGTGAAATTGGTCAATGAACGTCAGGCGCAGTACGGCAGTTACTGTACGCCAAAGGGGCGTGTGCTGGCGAATTTTATTCTGTGGCAGCGCGGCGATGAATGGTTGATGCAACTGCCGGCCAGTCTTTGCGCAACCATACAGAAAAGGCTGTCGATGTTTGTTTTGCGTTCGAAAGTTCGCATCAGCGATGGCAATAATCAATGGATACGTATCGGTGTTGTTGGAAAAACGGCCTGTGAGCGCATGGCCGCATTCATGCAGATTGCCATTGATGCTAATCCCTCGCAGCTTGGAGTGATACATGCGCCACAGGCAACGTTAGTGTGCCATGCGGCAGACCGTATCGAGCTGATTGTGGTGCCGGAAAAAGCACCGGAATTCTGGATGCTGCTGCGTCAGCACGCGCGGCCTTGCAGTACAGGATATTGGGATTGGTTGACGTTACAGGCCGGCATACCCGTCATTACGCCGGAAACACAGGAAGAATTCATACCGCAAATGATCAATCTGGATCTGATCGGCGGTGTCAGCTTTAAAAAGGGATGTTATCCCGGGCAGGAGATCGTCGCACGCACGCAGTACTTGGGAAAACTCAAGCGACGCATGTATCGGGCGCATATCGCGACAGATAATCACGTATCGGCCGGAGACGATCTGTATGGCGCGGATTTTGAAGATCAATCCTGCGGCAAGATTGTCAATGCTGAGCCATCTCCGCGCGGCGGTTATGATGTGCTTGCGGTGATTCAGCAAAGCAGCGTGGCAGCAGGAAAGGTTTGCTGGAAAGCGTCGCAGGGTATGGTGCTGACCATAGAAACATTGCCGTATGCATTGGATTAGCAGGTTGTTAAACCTAAAAACCTCAGTTGATCGTCATCCGGAATGACTAATGATATGAATACATGAAATAATTTGATCAATTCTGATTCATCCGGATGGTGAGTCAAACTATGGTGTTTATAGCACGCCGCTTTTTAATTTTTGCTGCGTTACAATTCATTGTAATAACGTGTTATTACGCCTCATTGTGCCTTGCCAAAAATAAAAATCAACGTACTCTAAACCCGATTCAACTGAGGTTTTTAGGTTGAAAAATGATCTGCGTTGCCGCTGCGGCGTTAAAAGCAGGCTCAGAATGCTCATTTATCACATATAAACCCCGCTTTCTCGCCTGTTTTTGCCAGACAATCGACTGCCTCGATCGCATTTCTCGGCAACGTACTGGCGGCAACAGCTGCTCATGCGTAATCCAGATAATAAATTCCCGCGCCCAGCAGCACCAGTGCCAGTTCAAAAGCGGTTACCCACAGCAGAATGGCCGTAATGCGGCGTCCCATGGGTGTCATCGGTTGCCAGATCCGTTGCATGTACCAGCGCCAGAGTCGGTAATTCGACCACCTGTGCCAGCTGATCAAATAATGCTGCAAATTATGTGCCCAGACCGATATGCTTTTGTCGACCCGGTGAAGGTGTTGTATACGCTCGTTTTCCGGCAATCTATCATAATAGTCGGTAATAGTCAGTCTGGACCTGCTGTCTGATTGATCGCTGACCGAATCGATAGTGAATGTCGTGCGCGATTTCACACCCTGGTCATATTCGATTTGCAGTCCAGTCGATAATGGTTGCACGGTTAAGACCAGTTCAAAGTCAAAAGGCGTTGGCTGGCTGATATTTCGTCCGGAAAAAAAGTAGCGGTTGGCATCCAGGCGTCGCCAGTGACGCACGCTGAGCATAGGGTTGATGCGAAAAAGCCGCTCAATATCGCGGCAGAACCGGGTCAATTCGGGTGTGCTCAGCGGCGTGTGCAGGATCGCCCATGCCGCATCGGTATCCTGTTCCGGTCGATTGGTTACATTCATTTTAAATTGCCGTGTTCGGGATGCGGTACGATCAGCAAAGCTGTTTCCAGTGTATGCACCAGTTTTTTGGTCAGCATCATGGAACGCAGACCTGGTTTGCCACCTGGCCTCCGCGCACCGATAACAATCAGATCATAAGCGTGCATTCTGGCCTGATGCAATAGCGTCTCTTCCGGCTCGCCAAGTAATACGACATGCTGGTAGGTCAATCCGCGATCGGATGCTTTCTGGCTTACCCGCTGGCGTTGCTGATCGATATCCTGGCGTAATGTGTCATCAAGATAGTCGCGGAATCGGTCACGGGTTGCGCCGTTGTTGAGCCAGTCATCGCCGGTTATGTTTCGCCAGAATTCCGGGACGACGACAAGATGGTCGATGCGGCCTGCCGGCGCGCATACCTGTAAGGCCATGTTCTCGGCGACGATAGCACCTTCGGTGCCGTGGCTGGCGAGCAGAATATATTGAAACATGCTAAGTTGAACCGACAAAGGGCGCCGATTGCGGTGCGCCTCGGCAGTCAATAGAAGAAATAAATCGCCATGGCCAGAATGAACGCCAGGATAAGCGCAACCAGGTCTTCCAGCCGGTCGCTGCCGAAAATTGACAATGCGGAGCCGCGTTCGAACGTTGTTATCTTGTCTTTCTGATGCATGTTTTCTCTTGTTTGCTGGAGTTTGTTAAACGGTTTCACCGATGAATAACATCACCACGACCAGAGACAGCGCGGCTTTGATAAAACCGACGATGCCGCCGATAATCGCGGGTTCTCCACCTGCCTGTTTCATCGCGCCAACGGTAATTTGCATGCCCAGACCGACCAGTCCGAAGGCAAACAGCCAGGTAATCCATTCACGGAACGCTTCAATTTTTTTGGCGGTATGATGCACGGCCTTATGCGCGGCATTCAGTATTTTATTTGCCGCATCGGAAAGACTGTCGCCGCTGACGATGCTGCGAATCGCGTTATCATCGTCAACAGACATGATTTTGCCGTGTTCGATCAATCGTTTCAGCGCGGCGCTGTGCTCGGTGTGTTCAATGTTGCGTATTTCTGATCTGAGCAATTGAATCTGTCCGGCATTCAGGCGATTTTCTTCCTTGAAGCCGAGGTCAGCGGTATTGCCGAAATATTTACCCTGATAGTGATTAGCTGGCGCGAAAATGCCGGTTGTCGACAAGGCGAACATGAGAATGAAACCGATCACGAAGACCGGAAATTTGGTGACAATAACTCGGCCGACGCCGACCTGTGCCGCGTTGGCGCCTTCTTTTTTGACGTACCAGATAGCGAGCCACAACACAACAACGGGCAATATCAGAACACGCGTGATGTTGAAAATTTCCGCAACCATGAGTGTTTCGATGCCATCCGGCTGGAATGCCAGCGCCGCGCCCGCGACCTGCGCGGAATTCAGAATGCCCGTGCCGGCCCAAGCGCCAAACTGCACATAACTCATGCCAAGCAGGTGGCCTATGATCGGAAACAGAAACATGCAACCCACACCCCAAAGCAGAATCGTGCCGATGGTATAGGCGATTTCAACCGGCCTTGCCTGCACAACCGGTGCTACGGCAACGGTCGCGGATACGCCGCAGACGCCCATGCCCGCCGATAGAACGCCGCCCATCGAATTCGAAATATGCCGCCGTGAGCCGATCCATAACACAATGCCGACTGAACCCAGAACAAAGAACCCGATCATGAGAACCGACAAGCCGCCGAGATTCTTCAGTTCGGCCGCGCTGTACAATGCGCCCAGAAGGATGACGCCGGTTTTAAGTCCTAACCGGGAAAGGCGGACGCCATTCTCGGCCCATGACGGCACCCGGAACATATTGACGATGAGAAGACCTGCGACAATGCCCAGAACGACATAGTTAAGCCCGAAAAGATCATGCGCGTATTTTCCGGTACTGCCGACTTCGCCTAGGCTGACACTGATCACTTCAATTTCCGGTGCGATAAACCAGCGCACCAGCATGGTAATAAACAAAATCAGCATGCCGCCCGCAATGGTGGATGAATAATAATCCAAGTGTCCTTCGCGATGCTTGCCGAACCAATGCCAGAGTCCTGTCGCAGTCGCAAACAACCCGAAATACAGAGGTAGTGTAGTGAGTTCGTCGCGATATTTGTATGATTTGCCGGATGCCAGATGCGCCAGCACTGGATCAATGAGGCCGGTGTCTGCGCCATATCCTATCGCCAGCATAGATAAACCGATGATAAATAGCGCCGGATTGTTTTGAGTGTATACCATAATGATGCGTATTGCTGAATTCGATCGGGTGCATGCAAAGTCTATTATATTAAAATCAAAGTGGGCATGGATAGGGTGTGTCGGGTATTTACTCAAACACCGGTTGGCGGTCGATAAGCTGGTATCTTGTTCGCTGGCGTCTTGTCTGGATTTCGCCTATGATTCAAATTT
>JADZAR010000100.1 GCA_020852475.1 Nitrosomonas sp. | reverse complement strand
CGGGAGAAAGTTTTTGGGCACGTGGATATTTTGTGTCAACTGTCGGATTAGATGAAGAGCTGGTAAGAGCGTATATCCGGGAGCAAGAAAAGGAAGATGAGCGTTATGATCATTTGAAGCTGGATATAGACATGCCGCTTTAGCGGCTAACAACAGTCCCTTTGAGGGACTCAATCAATAAGCCTCCGGCTCTGCCGGAGGTGATTTAACTGATTTATAATATAAAAAATACCTAAACACATCTATTTTTAATAATAATAAAAAAGCCGCCTGAAGGCGGCTTTTACTCCACAAAAAAGAATCAATTAACAATTAGTCTAATCTAAACTCTCCAAGCATTCTTGTTTATCTTCCGGGGTTTTAATTTTATTGCACATAATCATTCTACGTCTTTCTTGGATCATTTCCCGCTTTGTCTTAGTGGGAATATTTTTTGTTTCATCTGGCGGTGACTCAATATCAAAAGATTCTTTTTTTGTTGGCAAACAATTATCCGGATCGCCTTTACAATCAAAAGGATCATTCGGGTCTCTTTTCTTTCGAGTCGTTATATCTTCAGGAACATTGAAGTTTGGACTACCCGTTCCACCTCCTCCACCTTGTGTACCAATGTCTTGTGAACAACCTTCTCTAAACTCAGCTCGAAAACATTCTGATGGATCAGCACTATCTAATGCATGAGTGTCAGTTAAAAAAACAAAGTAGCCAATAACAAAAAAGCACATAATTACTTTTGGCATTTCAAATTCCTCCTTAATGTTCTACACAGAATATTATCCCTGAATATTTGTTATTGTATGTGATTTAAACCACATTAAAAGTACGTGAATGATTTGAATTTTTATGTTTTCTTCTTCTCAGAACCCGCATAACCCGCATAACCCGCATAAGGCGGAAGCCGGAGGCGTTCCGCCAAATAGAAGCATTCCACTCGAATGGCTTTGCCGAACGAAAGTGATGATTGTTCGGGAGGATATGCTGGTTTTGGTTTTGGCTTGGCGGATCGCCCGTTGGGCATCTACTTTACGGAATCAGCTATGCCGGATGGAAAGTTTCGGGATGAGATTGATGCGTGGTGGTTATGCCGGATTATTGCCGGTTTAGGATACCGGGTAGCACGTAGGCTGGGCTGGAGCGATAGCGGAAACCCAGCAATTTTTCACAAACGTTGGCGTTAGCTGCCGGAAGTTGACAATAGTGCAAGAGTGGTCATGAGTTAACACATATGCTAACATTTGCGCGTGAGAGAAATCCATTTTTATCGGATGGAGTCGGGTGCTTCCCCGGTTGAAGCGTTCCTTGATTCGTTGCAGAGTAAGCAGGCACAGAAGGTTGTCTGGGTGCTTCAACTCATTGAAGAACTCGATGTTATTCCTGTTCAATACTTCAAGAAACTCGTGAACACCGATGAGTTGTGGGAAGTCAGGGTCCAGGCTGGAGGAAGCATATTCAGAATCCTCGGGTTTCTTGATGGTGACCACTTGATCATTCTAAATCACGCGTTTCAAAAGAAAACTCAGAAGACGCCAAAGAAAGAAATCAAGGTGGCCGAAATGCGAAAACGGGATTACCTTAAGAGGAGGCAGTCAAATGAGTGACCTTAAAAAGTATATTAGTAAACGAAAAACGATGGATAGTGAATTTTCTGCAGAATTTGATGAAGGGTATCAGTCTTTCAAAATTGGTGTTCTTCTGAAACAGGCTAGAGAGGCAGCTGGTTTAACTCAGGCGGAAATTGCGGAAAAACTTCACACCAAGAAATCGGCGATTTCCCGCATGGAAAATCATGCCGAAGATATTCGATTGTCAACTCTTGAAAAGTTTGCTGCCGTATTGGGGCGGAAACTTGAGGTATCAATCCGATAATCCGCGTAAGGCGGAAGCCGGAGGCGTTCCGCCAAATGGAAGCACATGGGCTGGTGCAACGAATCGCGGATTGGCCTTACTCGAGTTTTCATCGCTACGTTCGCCTGGGTATTTTGCCGGATGACTGGCTAGGTGGAAACGATGCGGAACTTGAAGCAGGGGAATATAGGGGTGATTCGGCCGGTTAGCGAATATAATGGCACCGCAACCGGTAAATTCCACACGAATAATAGGGGCGCGTCGTGCAACCATGCATAACGTAGAAACTAAATATAAGCTGTTTATGCCGGGTGCGTTCCAACAGGTTGTTTTATCAGCGATTCAGCAGGAATACCTAATTCCTGATGCAATTTTCGGATCATTGGAAGTGTCAGGGTGCGTTTACGATTTAATACTTCATAAACGCGATTGCTTTTCCCGATCATCGGTTCCAGGTCTTTGATGGTTAAGCCTTTCTGTTCCATTTCAAACTTGATGGCTTCAACGGGGTCGGGCAGATCAAGCGGAAAATGCTTGTGTTCATAGGCTTCGATCAGCGTTACCAGAACATCCAGTTTTTCACCTTCCGGCGTATCGGGTTCGGCTGACATCAATGTTTCAACTGCTTTTAACGCAGCACGATAGTCTGCATCGGTTTTGACGGGTTTGATTTCCATGATGAATATTTGTATTAGATCGTTTGTGCGTCAATTTGATCATACTGGGCATGCGTGCCGATAAAGCGGATATACACGACACCATAAGCGTAGTTGATCCATACGATAATCCGGTATTTGTTGCCTGCAATATTAAAAACAACTCTGCCGTCTTTGAGAATGCTGGCGTTTCTGAAATCTGCTTTAACTTCTGACGGTGACTTCCAGTTGGCCTGTAATACGTGCCTGTGCCACGCAAGCGTGGGTTGAATCGCGTCGGCGTAAGATGGATCATTTTCCCAGAACCCTTTCAGGGTCGACAACGCAATAACTCTCATTTTTGCGATAATAGTCCCATTATGGGACTTTTGCAACTGTTTTGACGAAGACGCCCACTGTTCGGGGAACCCAGGCCATCAACCAATCCGCTGGCTCTATTTGTCGGGCAAGCAGGCATCGGCATAAAGCTGTTGTATCCGCCGGAAACATATAGGATACTTGCTGGTTTGCGCCGCTGAATGCGGTAAGTCCGGGTGAATAATTTGATTTTAATATAGGCATTGTCATGTTTATCAGCGTTTTAGATCTTTTCAAAATTGGTGTCGGTCCTTCCAGTTCGCATACGATGGGGCCGATGGTCGCCGCCAGGGATTTCCGCAGCCGCTGCGCGGCCTATATTGCGGCGCACCAGGATAATCAGCCGTATCACGTGCGCTGCACATTGAAGGGGTCGCTGGCGTTCACCGGAAAGGGACACGCGACTGACCGCGCGGTGATTCTGGGGTTGAATAACTTTACGCCGCAGGAACTCGCCAGCGAGGATGTCAATCAACTGATCGAAGTGTTGTCGCAACGCACGGCGATCATGTTTGACGACACGACTTCGATGCTGTTTTCTCCAACGGACGATGTCGTTTTCGATAAAGGCGAGCCGCTGCCCGAGCATCCGAACGGCATGATATTTCAACTGATGAATGCCGTGGGCAAGACGGTTCTGACCGAAACCTATTTTTCCATCGGCGGCGGCTTTATTACCACGCTGGCGGATATCAAGCAGGTGGTTGCGCCGATCAAGGTGGAGTCGGCGCAGTCCTGCGGTTATCCGTTTGAAAACGCGAACCAGATGATGCGCATGTCGGCGCAGAGCGGTCTGTCGATTGCCGCGATGAAACGCAGCAACGAACAGGAACGCGTTAATTCGGCGCAACTGGACGCCGGATTGGACGCGATCTGGCATGCCATGCGCACTTGTATTCAGAAAGGACTGGCGGCGGAAGGCATTCTGCCGGGAGGGCTTAAAGTAAAACGCCGCGCCAAGGCGCTTTATCACCAGTTGCAGGAAAACACCCAGAAGGCGTCGATGAACGACTGGTTATGCGCCTACGCGATGGCGGTCAACGAGGAAAACGCGGCCGGGCACATGGTAGTGACCGCGCCAACCAATGGCGCAGCCGGGGTGATTCCTGCCGTGATTTATTATGCTGTGCAGCATGAAGGCGCGACACCTGAGCAGGTGCGCGAGTTTCTGCTGGTGGCGGCGGCTATCGGCGGTTTAATCAAGCATAACAGCTCGATTTCCGGTGCTGAAGTCGGCTGTCAGGGCGAAGTAGGCTCGGCTTCCGCAATGGCGGCGGCGGGGCTGTGCGCGATCAAGGGCGGCACCACGGCGCAGATTGAAAATGCCGCCGAGATCGCGCTAGAACATCATCTAGGCATGACCTGCGACCCTGTCGGCAGTCTGGTGCAGGTGCCATGCATCGAACGCAACGGTTTCGGCGCGATCAAGGCGTATACCGCGGCTTCCCTGGCGATACGCGGCGACGGCCAGCACTTCATGTCGCTGGATAACTGCATCGCCGCGATGAAGCAGACCGGTCTGGAAATGTCGGTCAAATTCAAGGAAACTTCGCTGGGTGGTCTGGCTGTCAGTATTACCGAGTGCTGAGAACCAAGTTCTGGATCTGATTGAAGAGCGCATTGCTGAGCGCAGCAATGCGCTTTATTTATGCAATTTGTTGACCATGCTGCGGATACCGCGGATGGCCAGGAAAACGCTGACGACGACAACGGGTATGGCGATGCCGGTCATCAGGTCGACGTTGATATCATGTCCCGTGGATTTCAGCGCTTTCAGGCCATAACCAATCAGGCCGACCAGGTAATAACTCAGCACGACCACCGAGAGTCCTTCCACAGTTTCCTGCAGGCGGAGCTGCACATGAGCGCGCTGATCCATGGATTTGAGCAGATCGCGGATCTGCGCTTCCATGGAAATATCGACGCGTGTGCGAAGCAGTTCGGAGGCGCGCGCGACGTGCAGCGACAGGTTTTCCAGTTTGGAATACACCAGCTCGCATGTGCCCATCGCCGATGACAACCGCTGAAACATGAATTCTTCCAGCATTTGCAAACCTTCAATCCGTTCTTCGCGCAGCTCGGTAATACGCAGTTTGACAATATCGTAATAAGCCCGCGAGGCGTTATAGCGGTAACTTGTCAACGCAGAAAGTCCCTCAATCTCGGCTGCCAGCAGGGTCAGTTCATCCAGTAACCGTTGCTCATCTTCAATGCTGGTGAGTTCCGTATTGCGGGAGATGATTTCCGCCAGGCGCTGGTCGGCGCGCGCGAGCTGCGGAATCATCTGGCGGGTCATCGGCAGCGGGAGCATGGCAAGCATGCGGTAGGTTTCGATTTCCAGCAGGCGCTGCACCAGCCGGCCAATCTGCCGGCTGCGCAGATTTTCATCGTGAATCAGAATGCGGCCAAAACCGTCTTCGTGAATCTGGTTGTCGCTCCACACCGTCGCGCTGCCGCCGGCGACCTTGGAACCGATGACCGTATTGGATGAGAATAATTGCGCCAGTTCGCTCAGGCTGCGCTTGGGGCGCATGCGGTCATCCAGCGCAACATGCGTGGCCACGAGAATTTCTCCTGGCAAACTGGCCAGCCATTTATGCGGTAGAAGCCTGATGGGCGGGTGTTCAAACGGTGTTTGAAACGGACCGGACAGGTACACTGCATAAGTCGAATACTCCGTGTGTCGCTCCCAACGGAATAACAGATCACCCAGGGTGGCGCTGAACTCATTGTCACGATTTCTGGGGGGAGGAACATTATATTGATCGCATAATTCGCCGATCAACTGACGTTCCTGATCCACCCATTGCCGGTCGGACAGCAGGACGATGTGGGATATTTGTGCAGGGATAGACAGCAGTTCGTGCGCGACGGCATTGAGCTCGCAGTACAGTTCCTGTCGCTGCTGATATTGGGCAATGCCGAACAGTTTTGCATCTGCGCCAAAGGGGGTGTTGGGGGATGACTGCATACGAATCTCCGGTTTTTGAACTGGCGCTATTTTACTAAAAAAGCCAGATACTCCACAGGATAAAAAGAATACCGATCGCCTTTGATAAAATATTCGGGTTTACCGGCAGAATTTTTTCCATGCAGACCAGCAGCGTGATCAGCGCCATGCCAATCAGGCTCGTCACGCCAACAGCGAACATAATGAGCATTTGCGCCCAGCAACAGCCCAGGCAGTCGCCGCCGTGCTTCAAACCCATGCTGAAAGCGCCATAAACACCTTCGCGCCATTCGGTCAGCAAGAATCCCATGGGCGTCCGGCAGGCACCCAGGAAACTGTTCTTCAGCGGCGTAAACTGATAGATACCGGCGAGCAGGAAAATGAACGCCGCCATCATCTGTTGCTCGACATCCATCATTGGCGATAAAAATTTCAGACCGTGCAGTTGCCATTGCAGCACGGTCAACGCGATACTGAACAATAACCAGACGAGCAGATAAGCCAGGGCGAATACCAGCGTGTAAGGGTAATGGTTACGATGGCGTTGTGTGCAGATCCGGGCGTATACCAGAATCATCGGTATCGCGGAAGGCAGCATCATCGCTGCCATCATAACGGCCCACATGACGTAGACCAGCCAGAAGTCCAGCCACTGCCATGCACCGGCCTCGGCTGGCGGCATCCACATTTCGGACATCGACAGCGATGTCATTTGCCAGTGCTGGTAAAAAAGATACAACCAGGAAACAGCGATTGCGCTCAGCAGGATGAGCAGGGTGACGATCAGGTTTTTAGTCATGCGAATTGAAAATCCTGCCGGATAAAATGGTGCAGTGCGGCAGGATTTACAGGATCATTTCGAGGATTGGTTCCAGGTGTTGTGCTGTGGAAAAGCTGTCAGGGCCGGTAAGTGAAATCCGAGTAGTAACTGTTGCGATCGGAAAATTTCCATGCGTTGCCGAAATCGTTATAGTCATAATGCAGCGAGCGGGCAACGATGGCGGGGTGACTGGTCACGACGCATAGCGGCGGATTGTCGATTGTTGCTTCGCCGCCTTTTATGCCCTGTATGCTTTCAACCGCCATGTCGGCGATGCCGGGTATCGTCAGTTCGCGCCGCTTGCCTTGCGACCGGTATTCAATTTTGGTTTTTTTGATGCCCCAGACATCGGTGACGAAACTCATCAGCAGCGCAGGGTGTCCGCCCTGCTTGCCGCTGAAGATTTGCGTGATGGCGTCGAATTGCGCATCGCTGGTGCGCTCATCGACATACAGTGCGGCTTGCCAGTTGCCTTCTTTCATATTTCCCGGTGCATAACAGGCCAGCGCAACGTTGAGATCATCCAGTGCCGTGCCGTTCAAATGTCCTTTGTCAATGTGCCAGGCCACCAGTAATTTGCAGTTTCCTTCTGACGGCGGTTGCAGCCAGACACACGGGCATGCGTTTTCGCAATTGCATGCTTCAAAATAACTGCCTTGCAGATTCCAATCAGTTGTTGTATTCATGATTTGTTCCATGTCCGTTTGTTGTGTATGTGTTTTCTAAAAAGATTCTTTGTACGGCCGCAGGTCAAGCTCATGCGTCCAGGCGCTGCGCGGCTGTTGATGAATGGCCCAGTAGGTCTGCGTGATGGCTTCAAGCTGGAGCAGACCGTCGGTTCCCTTGGCCGCGACAAATTCGGGGAATTGACTGCGCGCGCGATCGCCATCGATAACGCCGTCAATAATCGTATGCACGACATGGATGCCCTGTGGCGAAAACTCGCGCGCCAGGCCCTGTGCTAACGCGCGCAGCGCGGCCTTGGCTGCCGCAAACGCCGTAAAAGGCGGTTTTGCGCGGATCGAGCCGGTGGCTCCGGTAAAGAATACCGTGCCTTCTCCCTGCGCCTGCATCAGCGGCAGCAGTTGTCTGGAAAACAGAAATGCACCCAGGCAGTTCTGTTGCCACAATGCGGTGAATGTATTCAGGTCGGTTTCCAGAAAAGGTGCGGGAATATTGCTGTCCACATTATAAGCGCCGATCCGTACCGCGCCGCCATAGGATTTTACGGTTTCAAAGAGCCGATTAACATCCGCTTCACAGGTCATGTCGGCCGTTACCGGCGTGGCCGTGCCGCCGGTGTGATCAATCACCTGCGCCAGGTGTTGCAACTTGCCCTGACTGCGTCCGGCGATAAAAACATGCAACCCGTTTTCGGCAAACCGGCGCGCCAGTGCGGCGCCGAGTCCGCGTTCTGGACCAACGCCTGCAACGATAGCCGAATCGGATATTCCTGCGGTTGATTGCGCCATGAATTATTGGTGGCCGAAAATCAATGAAAAATTATTGCTGGGCATGTCGATGATTTCCTTTAATTCCATGCCATGGTCGTGCGCCGCTTTTTTCAGGTCTGCAATGTCTTTTAAACCCCATTCCGACACGCCAATGGAACTCAATGTGTCATGGAATTCTTTATTCGAATCCGTAGAGAATTTTCCTTCATGTTGAAACGGGCCATAGATAAGCAAAAAACCGTCGTCTTTTAACAATTTCGATGCGCAGTTCATCATGCCGTCGGCGATCGAGATCGGGGCAACCTGGAAAATGTTGATACAGAAAATAGCTGCAAATGATTTCTGCGGACCTGGGTTGAACCAGGTATTCGGATCCGTCAAATCCAGATGAACCGGATCGGCGATATTGTCGTTGCCGTGTTCGTCGGCCAGTTTCTTGATGTTATCAAAAACTTCAATATCTCTGTCGGTGGGATGGAAATGCAGGTGCTCAAAGTGCGGCGCAAAAAAATTGATATGCATACCGCTGCCGCTCGCCATTTCAAGTATGCGTTCAGGGTCTTTGGGCAATTTATCCTTGAGTACGCCGAGAATGGGCTCGCGGTTGCGTCCGCCTGCCCAAGCGACATATTCACTCAACGGATGCGGATCTAGGGGAGGTGCTTCTGGATTCATATGATTTTCCTCAATAGGTTAGATTGAATGGATGCGCATCATATTGCAAAATGCGATGCCACTTTTTTCCTTCGCAACGCGCTGGCTGACAGATAACGGAAAGCCGGATTCTAAAATGCGACAGGAACACAAGTCCATAGAATACCAGCATCGTGCTGGCAATCAAACCGAGGCAGCGAATGCGCGAGCAGCGTCTTAAGTGTGCAAAACATCGGCTAATGCCGTTTCCAGTTCGGTGTATTTGAATTGGAAACCGGAGTCAAGTATGGCTTTCGGTATGACGCGTTGGCTGCCGGTCAGTAATTGCGCCATTTCGCCAAGCAAAAGATTGAGCGCCCAAGTGGGCATAGTGAGCAAGGCTTTTCTTTTCAGCAGTCTGGCAAGCGTCTCGGTGAAAGTGCTGTTGGTGACAGGATTCGGTGCGGTCAGGTTGAATACACCCGCCAGTGTATTGTTTTCAAGCAATGTCTTGCAGATGGCGACATAATCATCCCTATGAATCCATGGCATCCATTGGTTACCGGAGCCCAGTTTGCAGCCCAATCCAAGCTTGAACGGCTGTAGCATCGGTTGCAGGAAACCGCCATTTTTGCCGAGCACCAATCCGGTGCGCAGCAAACAGACGCGAATGTTCTGTGTTTTTGCTTTTTCCGCGGTTTTTTCCCAGGTCACGCATAGCTGATGACCAAAATCATCTTCCGTGGGTACCGGCAGGGGTGCTGTTTCATCCAGGATTGTGTCACCTCGGTCGCCATAAATTCCGATTGCAGAACCGCTGAGCAGGACCGAAGGCTTTGTTTTTGCACGCTCAATATAGTCGATAATCGTTTGTGTTGTGTGGATACGGCTGTTCAACAACACGGTTTTATGGGCATTGCTCCACCGGCTGCCAAAAATCGGCGCACCGGCGAAATTGAATATCGCGTCAAAATGCACCTGATCGGTCAAATCCGACATTGAACCAATCTGTTGTGTTTTTTTACCGAAAACGGATTCGACTTTGCCCGGATATCGGCTGAGAATCGTAATGGAATGGCCGTCGGCCAAAAGTGCTGGAGTTAACGACCGGCCAATGAAACCGGTTCCTCCGGTGATTAATATTTTCATGATCAGCCCTCGTATTTGTTGTGATGAGGATCGGCAAGGCAATGAATAGGCTTTGTTAATTAGAATATTGCCTGCCTGCCGAGTCGGTGCATCATTATAGTAACATTTTCCTGGTGATGGTTATGGTTTCGTCCGAATGTTGCACGCCCACTCTGGAAATTGATTCCATTCTGAATGGTGCTGAAACTATAAAAAAGGCGAGTAGCGATCAATCCTTGATCAGATGGCGCGATATTCCCGGTATGTATTGATTAACAGATCATCATCACGATGTGCATTCACTGGCAAAGCTTGACAAAAAACGCAGTATCTCTATAATTCCAGCCTTGCTACGGAAGCCGGGAATGATCTTTTGGGATAATTCAAGCGTCATGACCGAGTTGATGATCATGTAGCGAAATGCGGGAATAGCTCAGTGGTAGAGCACAACCTTGCCAAGGTTGGGGTCGCGAGTTCGAGCCTCGTTTCCCGCTCCATTCTTTCTAACAAAATACAGTTAGATATTCAGGATCGCTTTTCTTTGTTTGTGTAAGTTAACGAATTGAAATGGCGGGGTGGCAGAGTGGTTATGCAGCGGCCTGCAAAGCCGTCTACGCCGGTTCGATTCCGACCCCCGCCTCCAGGAAAATACGTTCGCTGACCTGTTTCGCCGCAGTAACTTCGCAGTGGTTTATATCTGAGCAGATTTCATAAAAAATTTTTTCTATAAAAATTTTTTCCTAATGGATGCCTGAATAAAAATTCCTATCTGTATCCCTATCATGAAGCAGCGTTTTCTTTCAATCACGTCAATCGTTTTTTTTGTATGGATTTTTGCCGCCGCCGCATGGGCTGATTCAAAAATCATTCATGTCATTGATTTTACCGGGCAGAAACAGGGTAGCGCCGTAGAATGGCTCAAAAAGCAGGGTTTTGAGTTGGAATTGGCTGCCCATGAACTCAATCCGAGATTCGAAAATGATGCACTGGTTATTAGCGCACACAAAGCAGAGGCGGGGTTGTTTGCACTCAAATTTACGGAACAGAATTATATTCATAACGTCAAGCGGATCGAAATTGTCTGGGGCGTTAACCAATATCCGGACGGCGCGGATTGGAGTAATGGCATTAACAGTGTGCCGATTGCGGTCATGTTTTCGTTCGGAACGGAAAAATTTTCGAGCGGTTTGCCGCTCGGCATCAAGGCGGCGCCTTATTTTTTGAGTCCGTTTATTGGATTGAAGGAAGAACAGGATAAGATGTATATCGGTAAATTGTGGCGCGAAAGTGGCCGCTATTTTTGTGTTGTGGCGGGTGATCAATCCGGTAAAACCATTACAACGGATTTTGAAGTGGATTTGCGTTTCAAAGAAGTATTCAAGCGCGACCAGACGCCGCCTGTAACCGGCTTTGCATTTCAGAAAAATACATCGAATACACGCGGCAATTCAGAAGCGTTCATCAAAAGAATTACCTTTCTGGCGAATTAACAGTCCGCTAACCCGGCAGGATTTACGGCAAATCCGCCACCGAATCAAACCATGCCTTACCACTCAACAAGGCGGGTATGGCGCAATCGGTATGACTGTTCAGAAACAGTGTTTGCAATGACACGTCCGCACCGATCGCAATGAAGAAATCATGCGCTATAGTGGCGTTGGCATAGGGTACGCGATCGTCTCCGGCGCAGTGATATAGGCGCATCGGTGAAACGGGCTTCCAGCGATAGACATCATTATTCTCCAGAGCGGCTTTGACCGGATGGAATATATTGCTTTCCAGTACGGCAAGGAAATCGGCCGTTAGCAAGTCGCGCGATAGAGTCGGCAATGCGACATTAATCGTGTCGCTGTCGTGCTGACCATCGAATAATGCTAAAGCTTCGCCAGCCAATTCGGCATTCAGCAGTCTGGTGATGTCATCGCTAAAACCATAAATTGCATTGTAGGCAATCAGCAGGTAGGGAAAATAAAACGGTCTCGGCAGCGGATCGCCGGACAGAAGCTGTTGCAGCATTGTTCCGGACAGATCGTATGCGCCGCCCATTGGCGCAGATGCGGTGATGGTGAATTCATCGGCATGAAAGGTTTCGATTTCACGTTGTGCCGCCATTGTGGCAAATCCGCCTTCGGAATAGCCGGCCAGAAAAAGCTGGTTATTCAGCGGATAATGATTCTCTGAAGCCAGAGACTGTACCGCACGAATCAGATCAATCACCGACCAGGCCAGCGTTTTGGCATGCATAAAGGGATGCAGTCCACCGCTTGCGCCAAATCCGAGATAGTCCGGTACCAGTGTCAGATAACCGCTGCTGCCCATCAGAAATAACGCAATGTCCGCGCCCGTTTCAGCCGGATTAACGCTGGGCGCATGGTCGCGGTGGATAACAGTGCCGTGCTGAAAACTCAGCAGCGGCGCGCCGGTTTGAATACCGACAGGCACACCAACCACGCCGGATGCAGACGTGATGTTGCCGAAAGCGTCCAGAGTCTGATAAGTGATGGTGTAGACGGCGACATCGAATCGCATTTTCACGCCAGCCAGAATCGCGAAAGGGTAGTTGCCGCGGATTTGTCCCGCAGTCCGGGTTTCCCTGTGCATGACGGACAGAATTGTTCCACGGCCATCAGCCAAATGCGCCGGTTGCGCATCAGTGAGCTGAAAATACCCATTGCCGTCAGCATTCATCGTCGCGCGATACAATTCGCCCTGATAACTTACCAGTGGTATATGGATGTTGAGGTTATTGTCGGCGCTGGCTGGCATGTTCCGCTGATCAACGCTTTCCCGCCCGGTGGTCGTCAGTAGTTGAAATGCCTGCGTATTTCCGGCCTCTGTTTTTAGCACTGCGGCGTATGTCTGATTTTGATAGTTGATCCAGGGAATATGGAGTTCAAACGATTCCGTAAGCAGCGCAATAGACCATCCCGGTATGGGCATGCAGATCAGAAAAAGGAACAGGGTATTCGAAAAAAAAGTGTGCAGCTTTTTGATTAGCATCTGAATTTCCGGTTGAAGGATGATTGTTTAATTTATTGTCGCATAAATGTCATGCCGGTTCCGGTCAGGATTGTTCATCACGCCGTTCGCGTTGCGGAGTTTCATGTAGTTGCTTTTCCATGGCAGTCAGTATGCCGCGCAGGATATTGATCTCTTCCTTTTCGAGCCGGGCGCGTGAAAACAGTCGGCGTATGCGCTGCATCAGTTTTCCGGGTTGTTGCGGATCAAGAAATGCTGTTTTGATCATGACTGTTTCAAGGTGCTGATGAAACAGTTCAATTTCATCCAGCGTGGCGGGTAAATCCGATATTTTAACGGGTGGCATGGCGTCGGATAGAGCCATGCGCAATTCATAAGCCATGACCTGTACGGCGCTGGCCAGATTCAGGGAAGGATAATCCGGATTGGCTGGAATGGCTATCTGCAACTGGCATCTGCTGACTTCAGCCGAAGTCAGTCCTGCCGTTTCAGCGCCAAACACAAGCGCCACCGGATGTTGCCGGGCATGCTCTAACAGTATCCCGGCGCCGCTTCGTGCGTTATGTAGATCGTGCGCTAATTTACGGGAGCGGGTTGTCAGCGCTGCGGCAAGCACCGTGCCATGTAATGCCTCATCCAGGCTACTGCAGATTCTGGCTTGGGCAAGCAGATCCCTGGCGCTGACGGCGCGTAT
>JADZAR010000099.1 GCA_020852475.1 Nitrosomonas sp. | reverse complement strand
GATCCAGTACCAGACTAATCGCGTCCAGTTTGAATTCCTTTGTATAGTGTTTCCTCTGTTCCATTTCTTCCTCCAATTAAGACTATTTTCTCTTAACTGGAGTGTCCGGGTCTATTAGACCATGTCATAGTTCTACTTTGTCAGATTAGCAAAACCTCAAAACAGTGTATATGAATCGCCCCGGGTTTACAGGAGACTCTATTTCTTGAGAGGATAGAGTAATGAAAAAACAACTGAGATATTCACCGGAAGTACGGGAACGCGCTGTCCGGTTATTGCGAGAACACCAGGGCGAGTATGCGTCGGAGTGGGCTGCACCGGAATCAATAGCATCGAAGATTGGTTGTAGTGCTGAGACGCTGCGTAAATGGGTACGACAAACTGAGACTGATCAAGGTATTCGAGGCGGCATGCCAACTTCGGAACGTGAGAGACTCAAACAACTGGAGCGCGAGAATCGGGAATTAAAGCGTACCAATGAGATATTACGCAAGGCATCTGCTTATTTTGCCCAGGCGGAGCTCGCCGACCGAAATGACAATGATATTTGTCGATCAACACAAGGAACAGTATGGGGTCGAGCCGATCTGCAGGCAAATTCAGATCGCCCCATCGAGTTACTATGAACACAAGGCTCGTGAACGCAATCCTGAGCTATGATCATATCTGGCGTATGAAACATGTTGACACCGGTCGAAAATTGACCATGCAATTCACGTACTCTGCTTAAATTTTAGGCAGGAGAAATTAAGAGATGATTACCATGGTTATGTATGCAAAGATAGGGGGGAGTGTTTTACCGCGAACATCTGTCGATTAATGAGATTTCGCGCAAAGATATTGCCGAATAAACACACGCCAACTGAAAAACTGCAATGTGTTTATCCGGAATCCATAAAAGATAGTAACGGTCATTAATGGCACAGATACTCAGTAAATACAGACATTATTGCGCCTGTTTCATGAGCGCCCTGGCGGCTTCAATTTCAGGAAAATCGATACCACTTGCTGTAATCTTCCCAAGAATCTGGCTTGCTTTTTCTCGATTACCCGCTTTCACCAAGGCGTGCGCATAATGATATTGAATTGTCGCATTATCCGGCAGCTGTGATGCCGCTTTTTCTAATATCGGCAATGCACGGTCAATTTCGCCTTTTTCAACCAAAATCCAAGCCAAGGTATCTTGAATAGCAGGATTCCCCGAAGCTAACTGGAAAGCTTTTTCCGCATATTCCAGAGCACGGGGATCTTTGCTTTGGTGATAAATCCATGCCAGGTTATTCAAAGACATGACATGTTGCGGATTCTTCTGCACAATGGCTTCGTATTCCTTTGCCGCGTTTGCATACTGCTTCTTACCAAGATAGTCATTGGCAAGATACAGGCGTGTAGCCGCATCTTCAGGATTTTTTACAAGCCACTGCGCAATCTCTGCGTATGCCTTTTTATCATGACCCGCCTGGATTAGCGCGGAATGTATTTTCATCACCAACGCACCATTCTGAGCAACAGAAAATGCTTTTTCATAAGCTTTTACTGCTGCATCCGGTTTATTCTGTCTGATCCAAAGATCGCCCTCCAGTTCATAACCTTGCGGAATATTTGCATGATCTTTCTGTATGCTTTGCGCCAGAGACATAGCCTCGTCTGGCTTGTCTTCAAAAATCGCCAATCTCACGAGCGCCATTTTAGCATCGACAAAGCCTGGATCAATGAACAGAGCTTTCCTAAGTGCTGTCCCTGCAGCAGCATAATCTTTCAGCATTGAATGAACATTGGCAATTTGCAATTGCGCAAGCGCAGAGTCCGGCAATCTTCCCGCCAATCTTTCAAATGTATCCAGTGCCGCTGACAGATTATTTTGAGCGAGCTGCACTCTACCCAGAACCTCAAGCACACGCGGCTCATTTGGATATGAACCGTTAAGCTTGCGCGCCAGCAGCATTGCTTTTTCCATATCGTCAATTCGCAGATAATGTGCTGTCAACTGAAGTGCAGGCTCCAGTTCATTCGGATTCTGATTGCTGGCCCGTTCCAACCACCGGGTCGCCTCCGCGGTATTACCCTGAACGAAAGCCAGATTCGCAAGCGCACTCATCGCCTGAACATTTTTATCATCAGTCTTGAGGATAGCTTCAAATCGGCTTTTTGCAACCTCCGGTTTTCGATCCTGCATATCCAGCCGTGCAAGATTTGTTATCGCAGGGAAATAATTCGGCTCGATCGCAAGCGCCTGACTAAAGCTTTCCCGTGCTTTTATTGCATCATTCTTACCAACGAAAACAGCGCCTTTCAGATTATAGAAAAGTGGATTCTTAGCGTCTTCTTTAATAAGTTCGTCAATTGTGGCAAGCGCCTTATCAAACGCATTGGTGCGCAAATGCGCCAACGTGAGTAATATACCTGCCCGTGCCGACCGCGGATCTAGATCCTGAGCCAATTCAAGTTCGGCAATAGCGTGCTCTCTATCACCTGTTGCCAGTTTACTTAAGCCAAGCGCAGTATGGATCGCTGCGCTGTTAGGCGCAAGTTCATTCGCTTTTTCATAAAACTCCGTTGCTTTAGTGAAATCTCCCGAACGCATATACGTTTCGCCCGCCAGGGCAAACAGCTGTGGATCACTCTGCTCGGCGGACAATGTAGGTTCAAGAACAGCTATAGCCTGCCTGATCTGGTTACTCTGCAACAGCGTATTAATCATCAATTTACGCGCATAAACATTACCTGGGTTTTTCTTCAGATATTGCTCCAGATATTGTTCAGCCTGGGATAATGACCCCAGAGACAATTGTATCGCGCCAGCCAGTAACACACTCGGCAGGTGCTCTGGCGCCACGCTTAACACAGTCTGTATGGATGTTAGCGCCTCCGCATGCCTTCCTTGCGTATAGTCCAGCAAAGCTTGGGCATGGTTCATCCCAATGCTTTCAGGCACAACCTGGCGTGCTCGTGCAATGGTGTTCCTGGCATCGTCAAATTTGCGCAAGCCGATTTCAATCGTCGCTTTACTACTGTAAGCAGCGAGATTATCCGGCGCCAGCTCAATCACTTTTTCAAAAGCTTCCAGAGCCTGCTCTACCTTGCCTTGCGCCTGCAACAGTCGGGCATTGAATAACCAGGCTTCAGTACTTTCAGGGTTTTGATCTGCCGCTTGGGCAGACAACTGATTAGCCAAGTCCAGATCTTTCTCAGATAAAGCATGCTGCGCCAGACCAACCAGAACTTCAGCGGAATCCGGGTTGTCGATAAGCACCTGATCCAGCATGGCTTTGGATTCCTCGCGCCGACCAACCGCCAGCAACGCCCTGCCCTGCAAAATTTTCACTTTAACGGAATTTATTTCGGGATAACGCTCAACAGTATCTAGCAGCATCTGAAACTTGCCCAGATCAAACAACACCCGACTCAAAACCGGAATGACGGTATCCGCATCCAGCCCCAGATTCAGCGCTCTTTCCAATTCTTTCTCGGCTGCCAGCAAATCGCCGTTTTTTTGTGAAAGAACACCCAGCATGAAACGCGCCTGCTTGTTGTTCGGTTCTTGCTGTAACGCATTCTTGAGCTGGATTATCGCCGCATTGTCATTGCCTTTCCGCTGATATTCCACGGCTTCTGATATTAAAGTCTCCGCATCCTTTGTCTCACCGCATGCCGCCAAGCTGAATATCATCAAAATACTTATGACTGCGTACAACAAGCCATGCCAATGATGTCTTTTTAGAATACGGAAAGAAAAGCTATACATTTTGATTCTCCAGTTCAATTGGTTACTGTTACGAATTTAATGGTACCAAAAAACTTGTCCTGTTTTGGCCATCATCACTTTGCGAATAGCGTATTACGGTACAACGCAGTAAATATATATATTTGCATATCAAGCCAACCCAAAAAGATACTCCAGAGTAAACAATCTTTCATTACGTTAAAAGTTATACATTACACTATATATAGTAAGCCGCTAGAATTTTTTTAAAAGTTTGCAGTAAAAGGACGATAATTTAATTTTTCAGAATAAATCTGCTTAATCGGAGAAAATCATGAGTGTTGTTGCTGTTGTAGGTTTGGGTTATGTCGGCTTGCCACTGGCCGTTGAATTCGGCAAAAAAAGACGAACAATCGGTTACGATTTATCCAGCAGCAAAATTCAAAGCTACCGGCAACATATTGATCCTACTGGAGAAGTATCAACTGATGATCTAAAACGCGCCAGCCAGCTTGCCTTGACAGACGATGCCGCCGAGCTGTCGCAGGCGGATTACATCGTTATTGCGGTGCCCACACCCGTGGATCAAGCACATCAACCGGACTTCAGACCGCTGATCGGAGCAAGCGAAACGGTGGGCAAAAACATGAAACCCGGCGCAACTATCATTTACGAATCCACGGTATATCCCGGCGCCACTGAAGAAGTATGCGTTCCAGTGCTGGAAAAATGTTCCGGCTTGAAATGGAAACACGATTTTCATGTCGGCTATTCACCCGAACGTATCAACCCGGGTGATAAAGAACATACGCTGACAACCATTGTCAAGGTTGTATCCGGCGATGATGAACACACGCTTGAAAAAGTCGCCGAGTTGTATGAAAGCGTAGTAACCGCAGGGGTTTATCGTGCTGCAAGCATTAAAGTCGCCGAAGCGGCCAAGGTTATTGAAAACACCCAGCGCGATCTGAACATTGCACTGATGAATGAACTGGCCATTATTTTCGACCGATTGAATATCGACACGCTGGACACATTGGAAGCCGCAGGTACCAAATGGAATTTTCTCCCCTTCCGCCCCGGTTTGGTCGGCGGTCATTGTATAGGCGTCGATCCCTACTATTTGACGCACAAAGCGGAAATGATCGGTTATATGCCGCAAGTGATTCTGGCCGGACGCCGCATCAATGACAACATGGCGAAGTATGTCGCTGAACAAACCATCAAACAGATCATTAAAGCCGGATTCAATGTGCGCGGCGCCAAGGTCAACGTGCTGGGTCTCACTTTCAAGGAAAACTGCCCAGATTTGAGGAATTCCAAAGTCATTGATGTCATTCGAGAACTTGAAGACTACGGCATCGAAATCCACGTGTGCGATCCCGTCACCGATCCCGAAGAAGCCCTGCATGAATACGGCGTAACACTGAAATCCTGGGAAAGCTTGCCCCGCGCGGAAGCCATGATAGTCGCTGTTTCTCATGTCAACTTCCTGACCAGAACAATTCCCGATATGCTGAGTAAAATTGTGGACAATGGATGCTTTATCGATGTCAAATCGAAATTTAATCAAGCAGCGCTTCAGAATGCTGGATTACATGTCTGGCGGCTTTGATATCGAAAAAACCAAGGAATAATGTTATGACTCGATTTAAGGAAATCCAGCAGCATTTACTGCAACATCAATACCGCTGGTTGGTAACAGGCGTGGCTGGTTTTATCGGCTCTAACTTACTGGAAGGTTTATTAAAACTAAACCAGAAAGTCATTGGCCTGGATAATTTTTCGACAGGCTATCAGTACAATCTGAATCAGGTCAGCACTATTGTCGGTGCTGATCGCTGGAACAATTTCACACTGATACACGGCGACATCCGTAATCTGGATGATTGCAGGACGGCATGCAAAAATACCGACTTCATATTGCATCAGGCTGCTTTAGGTTCTGTGCCTCGTTCCATTGACGACCCGATTCTGACGAACGAGAATAATGTCACCGGTTTTCTCAACATGCTGGTCGCGGCGCATGACGCCAAAGCCAAACGCTTTGTTTATGCCGCTTCAAGCTCAACCTACGGCGACCACCCGGGTTTACCCAAAATCGAATCGGTTATCGGAAAACCACTCTCACCCTATGCCGTGACCAAATATGTCAACGAGCTTTATGCCGATGTTTTCGCGCGCTGCTACGGAACGCAATCAATCGGATTGCGCTATTTCAATGTTTTTGGCCCCAGACAGGACCCGCATGGCGCCTATGCCGCAGTTATTCCACTCTGGGTATTCGCGCTGATCAAAAACAAACCGCTCCATATCAACGGCGACGGCGAAACCAGCCGCGATTTCTGTTATGTAGACAACGTCGTTCAGGCCAACTTGCTGGCTGCGCTGACCTCTGATAACGCGGCGATCAATCAGGTTTATAACGTGGCGCTCAATGAGCGCACCAGTCTGAATCAGCTCTACGCCATGATGCACGCGCTGCTGGTCGACAAATTTCCGCACTTAAAATCCTATCAGCCGAAATATGCCGCTTTCCGGGAAGGCGATGTGCGCCATTCCCAGGCGGACATCAGCAAAGCGCGCCATCTTCTCGGGTTTGAGCCGGGCTACGCGATTCAGCAGGGCCTCGAAGCGGCGATGCAATGGTATGTGGACAATCTTACTGAGCGGACAGACATAAAATAATCCGCTGCTTGTTGTTTTCATGCGCAAGTCAGCTACAATCCACTCATGAAAACAGTATCACCCGACGCGTTGACGCGCCGCCTCGCGCATCTGCCCAAACCAGTCTACAACGACGATCTTCCAGTCATCGCCAGGCGTGAAGCAATCAAGCAGGCGATCGCGGACAATCAGGTTGTCATCGTCTGTGGCGAAACCGGATCGGGAAAAACGACCCAGTTACCGAAAATTTGCCTGGAACTGAAACGCGGCGTGCATGGCATGATCGGCCATACACAGCCGCGTCGCATCGCTGCCCGATCGGTAGCCCAGCGTATCGCGGCGGAGCTTTCCACCGGACTCGGTCAGGCAGTTGGCTACAAAGTACGTTTCTCGGACAAAATCAGCGCCGACAGTTACATCAAGCTCATGACCGACGGCATTCTGCTCGCGGAAACGCAGGGCGATCCGAAACTGCTGGCCTACGACACCCTCATCATCGATGAAGCACACGAGCGCAGCCTGAACATTGACTTTCTGCTGGGTTATATCACGCGCCTGCTGCCCGAACGACCTGACCTCAAACTGATCGTCACTTCCGCCACCATCGACGCGGAACGGTTCTCCAGGCATTTCAATAATGCGCCGGTTATTGAAGTATCCGGTCGCACTTATCCGGTAGACATCCGCTATCAGCCGGTTGTGCTGGATGATGAAGATCTTGAAATGCAGCAGAAGATACTCAACGCCGTCGATGAAATTTTGCAGACGAGCCGGACGGGCGATATTCTGGTTTTCCTGCCCGGCGAGCGGGAAATCCGCGAAACCGCCGAATCGCTGCGCAAGCATCACTTCGACCGCAACCAGCCGGGTATTCCCGGCGTGGAAATACTGCCGCTGTTTGCGCGCCTGTCATTCAGCGAGCAGGAGCGCATTTTCAAGCCCGGTCAGGCGCGCCGCATTATCCTGGCCACCAATGTCGCGGAAACTTCGCTGACCGTACCTGGAATACGCTACGTCATTGATACCGGCTGGGCGCGCATCAATCGCTACAGTTATCGCAGCAAAGTCGAGCAACTGCGCACCGAAAAAATTTCGCGCGCTTCCGCCAGTCAGCGCGCCGGGCGCTGCGGGCGTATCGCGAGCGGCATCTGTTACCGTCTGTATTCCGAAGAAGATTTCCTGGCAAGAGCGGAATTCACCGATCCGGAAATTCTGCGCTCATCGCTCGCCGCGGTCATTCTACGCATGAAATCGCTTAAAATCGGCGACGTGGAAAATTTCCCGTTCCTCGAGCCGCCCACCGTGCGCATGATCGCAGACGGCTATCAGCTGCTCATAGAACTCGGCGGTGTCGATGAAAACAAGCAACTGACGCCGCTCGGCTGGCAACTGGCGAAATTTCCGATCGATCCCCGCATTGCGCGCATGGTGCTGGCGGCAAAACAGGAAAACTGCCTGCATGAAGTACTGATTATCGCTGCCGCGCTGAGTCTGCAGGACCCACGCGACCGGCCGTTCGAGCATCAGGACGCAGCCGACCGGGCGCATCGGCGTTTTATCGATGAACGCTCCGACTTCATGGGCTATCTGAACCTGTGGGCATTTTTCGACAAGCTGCTCAAGCATAAAAAATCCAGCCGCAAATTGGTCGCCGAGTGCCGCGATCATTTTCTGTCCTACCGCCGCCTGCGCGAATGGCGCGAAATCCACAACCAGTTGCATATCCTGATCAAGGAATTCGGTTTCCGGCTGAACGAAGCCCCCGCGACATACGATGAAATACATCGCGCCCTGCTGGCAGGGCTGCTCGGCAATGTCGGCTTAAAAACAGAAAAAGACGGCGAATATCTCGGCGCGCGCGGTATCAAGTTTTCAATCTTTCCCGGCTCTGCCTTAAAAAAAGGCAAGGCTAAAGCGAAATGGACGGTATGTGCCGAACTGGTCGAAACCGGCAGGCTTTATGGCCGGGGTGTTGCGCGCATCGATCCGATGTGGCTGGAAAAAATCGCCGGAAGTCTATGCAAACATGATTACTTTGATCCGCACTGGGAAAAAAAACGCGCCGAAGTGATCGCGTATGAACGCGTCACCCTGTACGGATTGCCCATTGTCACCCAGCGGCCGGTGCACTATGGCCGGATCAATCCGAAAGAATCGCGCGAGCTGTTTATCCGCGGCGCGCTGGTCGCCGGTGAGTATCATACTCAGGCGCCGTTTTTTGCGCACAACCGGCAGCTCGTCAAGGACATCGAGGAACTCGAACACAAAACCCGGCGGCAGGACGTGCTGGTCGATGACGAGGTGATTTTCGCGTTCTACGACGCACTGATTCCGCAGCATATTTATAACGGCGCCGGTTTCGAGCACTGGCGCAAACAGGTCGAGTGGGAAAACCCGAAACTGCTCTATCTCGATCGGGAACTGCTCACCCGCCATCACGGCGATGCCATCGAGATACAATTTCCGGAACAGCTGACGCTGTCCGACAGCATTTTTCCATTGCACTATCGTTTCGAACCGGGACATGCGCTCGACGGCGTCACCGTCACCATTCCCCTGTCCATGCTCAACCGGCTCGATACCCGGCAGTTTGATTATCTTGTGCCCGGCCTGATCCGCGAAAAAATCATCTGGTACCTCAAAGCGCTACCCAAACAAATACGCCGCCTGCTGGTGCCGATACCCGATGCCGTCACCGAATTCCTGCAATGGCAGCCGGTTGCCGCAAGGGATGTTCCGCTTCACGATGCGCTGGCCCGGTTCATCCTGCGCAAGACGACGATCGTCATTCCACTGGAAAGCTGGGAAGGCAAGGACGTTCCGCAACATCTGTTGATGAATTTCAGAATCGTCGACGAAACCGGCGAAGAGTGCGCCATGAACCGCAATCTGACCGAGTTGCAGGAAAAATTCGGCAGCGCCGCGCAAACCACTTTCCGCCAACTGAGCCTTGACGATGAAAAGACCGGCATCGAACGCGACGACATCAAGCACTGGGATTTCGGCGACCTGCCCGAGGAAATCACCTTCACGCGCAACGGACGCCGAATAACCGGCTATCCGGCGCTGGTCGACCGGCAGGATCATGTCGCGATCCGCGTGTTCGACACCCGCGCGACCGCGGAACAGGCCATGCGCGGCGGCGTCTGCCGCCTGATGCAGCTCGAATACCGCGAACGCATGAAGCAGCTCGACAAAAGTATCCCCGGCTTCCGTCAGGCCGCCCTGCACCTGACCACCTGCATCAATCCGGGCGACCTGAAGCAGGATTTGCTCGACACCATCGCCGATCAGGCTTTTATCGGCGAAGATCCGCTGCCGCGAACGCAGCAGGCTTTTACCATACAAATTGCCAGCGCAAAAACCCGCCTGCCGCAGGCCATCGAAAACTACACGCAACTGTTGAGCGAAATCGGCGCGACCTATCACGCCATGATGCAATACCGCGCATCGATGAAAGCGATCAATCCCCGCATCAAAGCCGAACTCGACGCGCAACTCGGCAACCTGATCTATCCCGGTTTTATCGGCAAAACGCCGTGGGAAAAACTGAAGCACTTCCCGCGCTACCTCAGCGGTATGCGCGTGCGCCTTGAAAAATCAACCGGCAACCTGCTCCGTGACGAACAGCACGCCGCCGAAATCCGGACACTCTGCGAACGCTACGAACAGTCCCGCGAAAAACACCAGCGGCTCGGCATCATCGACCCGAACCTGACCGAATTCCGCTGGCAGATCGAGGAACTGCGCATCTCGCTGTTCTCCCAGGAACTCAAAACCCCGCAGCCGGTTTCTGTGAAACGGCTGGAGAAATTGTGGGAAAAGGTCAGGAAATAGTTACATGTCTGAGGTTATATAGTGCCAAATTCCAAACCAGATCCTGGAATATTTCTCGTTAAAGGTGACACCATTAGTGTTATGCCTTTTTCAATTAGTGTAAATAAACAAGGAGAAATTGAGAATAGCCCGGTAGTTCTTCATCTGGGTATCGACATGACCGAGTATTGGTTAGATATTGCTTATAAGCATTTACTTGATACAGAGTCAGCACATAAAAGACTGATGATTGCAAAAAGTGAAAAAAACGACGAAAAAATAGCTCGTAATTTGAAGAAAGAATCGATCTCTGGAATGCAATCAATGATGGCTTCTTGTATCGCCATTGACGCATATTATGCGAGCATCAAAGAGCAAGTGAATATTCCAAAATCGACATTAGAATCTTGGCGAGAAAATAATACAGCAAGATACAAACAAATTTCCGAAGTTCTTCGGATTGGATTTCGTTTGAAGAACTCGAGCAACAAGAACCTAAGGGACGTATTAAAGCAAAATTTCAATTTCAGAGACAAAGCTGTTCATCCCACCCCTGGAACCGCTGCACCGCTATTGCATGTTGAACTCAACAAGGTCACTGATTGGAGGTATGCTACTTTTAGATTCTATAATGCAAAAACAATTTATGGCTTGTCTCTAAGTGTGATTTATAAAACTTCATGTTCAGTTGACCCTAAAATTGCTGAGAACCTTAAAGACTTCTGTAATAAATTGAGGTCACGCCTTAAACCGATTGAACGTAAATGGAAAAAGAGATATGGCGATCTACTGTAAAGCACGGTGGTTGGTAAGCCCGGCGCACCCCAACTTACCCAACCGGCAACAAAAACACTTATCCTATTTGGCATACAAATCCAACACCTTCATGTCATACGAATGCGGGCCAATGGGTTGAAAGCCGAGTTTCGAGACCTGCTTGAGGCCGAAATCATTGACCGGCCGGGCGAACAGGTAGCGGATCGAGCGGCTGCGCAGTATTTCGTGGATCATGTCGCTGCGCAGCAGATAGAGCACGGCCGCTCTGGACAGGCGTCCCGCGCCATACACTTCGATGATATAGATTCCTGCCGCGCGTTTGTAGCTGCCGCACACATCCGACGGCAACAGGTCTTTGTTTTTCCGGATTTCCCTGTTCAACATTTTTTGACAGGCGTTCCGGGTCAGTGGCGCGACGACATAACAGCACGCGATATCTTGCGCCTGCCCGGGGTTGCTGTGCGCCCAGGCGCTGATCGCACGCGGGTTCTTTTGCGCCAGCCATTGCAGGGTTTCGAGCGATACAAACGTGTCATCACCGGTCGCCGCCGCGCCCACCTGTCGAATCCGGGCCAGATTGCCGGGGATGGGATCAACCGCTTTCAGTGACACGAGATGTTTTTCTCTCAGTTGCTGCGTCAGCGTTTCGAATTGACTGGACAGCCTTTGCGCCGAGCGGATCACTAACCCCATAACAAAAAGGAAAATACCGGTCAGAAACACCACAAAGCCCGCGTAATCGATATACGCTGCCGCAAGGAAAGACTGGTTTTCCACGAGTTTCTGAATAAAACCGGCCTGCCTGGCGCCTTCGAGCGTAATACCGGCGGTGACGAACAGCGCCGCTGCCTTGAACAAGGATTTCGCGCTGCGATTGATCGCGTTATTTTTGCGGATCAGCAACTTGCTCTGGTAAAGATAATCAAGCGCCCTGAAATTCTCAATATTATTATCAACTTGCTGAATATTGTCCATGCAGCTATATTACCGCATTCTGTTCTGGGCTTAACCAGTATTTTCGGTTATGTCATCGCCCGACGCCCTGTTGTGTTCCGTGTTGACGAATGCGTACGCAATTCAGCAGGCTAAGCGCAGGGCTATTTTTTTATCACATTGGAATTGTTTTATGAGAATTGAATTTGCAGTGAATGGCACATTGATGCGCGGGCTCGAGTTAAACCATAACCTGCTCGAGCGGGAAGGCGTATTTGTTGCGGAAGCTTTTACCGCGCCTGCTTACCGGCTGTGGTCAATCGCCGACCGGCATCCGGCGATGATGCGGTTTAATCAGGGCGGGCGCGAAATCGCGCTGGAGATATGGTCTGTTCCGTTGTCACGGCTGGGCGAAATTTTACAATCCGAACCACCCGGATTATGCGTTGGAAAAATCCTGCTGTCCGATCAACGCGAAGTGCTTGGCGTTCTAGGGGAGCCCTTTCTATGCGACGGCCAGCCGGAAATCACCGGATATGGCGGCTGGCGCGGTTATACCGCGTCCAGATCGCAACGTTAACAGGCTGTTAGGCGATTACGCAATGCGCGAATTCCACCCTTTCAGTTTCAGGCTTTGCGCAACGCCTGATCGAGATCGGCGATCAGGTCATCAATATGCTCGATGCCGATCGACAACCGCACCATTTCCGGAGAAACCCCCGCGGATTTCAGTTCTTCTTCATTCAACTGACGGTGCGTGGTTTCCGCAGGAATCGAAGCCAGTGATTTGCAATCACCGATATTGACCAGACGCAGAAAAATTTGCAGGGCGTCGTAGAAACTCCGCGTCCCCGCGCGGCCTGCCTTGAGTCCAAAGCTCAGTATGCCCGAAGCTTGTCCCTGCATGTATTTCCGCGCCAGCGCATGATCCTTGTGGCCGGGCAGGCCCGCGTAGTTGACCCACGATACTGCTTTATGCTCGTGCAGATATTGCGCGACTGCCAATGTATTCCGGCAGACGCGCTCCATGCGCAGCGCCAGGGTTTCCAGGCCCTGCAGCAGCAGAAAGGCGTTCATCGGCGACAACGCCGCACCCATATTGCGCAGCGGCACTACCCGGCATCGGCCGATAAAGGCGGCGGGACCGAAAGCCTCCGTATAAATCACGCCATGATAGGAAACATCCGGCGTGTTGAGCAGCGGAAAGCGTTCCTGGTGATCGGCCCACGGGAACTTGCCCGAGTCGACAATCACGCCACCGATGGAATTGCCGTGACCGCCGATGTATTTGGTCGCCGCGGTCACGATAATATCCGCGCCCTGCTCGATCGGCCGCCAGAGAATCGGCGTCGGCACGGTGTTGTCGACCACCAGCGGAACACCATGCCGATGGGCGATTTCAGCGAGCGCCTCAATATCGGCGATGCCGCCGGATGGATTACCGATGGATTCACAGAAAATCAGTTTGGTGCGCGCGTCGATCCGGGCTTCGATGGCCGCAAGATCATCCTTACTGGCAAAGCGCACCGCAATGCCCTGACGGGGAAGCGTATGGGCAAACAGATTGTAGGTGCCGCCGTATAACTCGCTCGTGGATACGATATTGTCGCCGGTTTCTGCGAGCGTCTGGATCGTACCGGTGATGGCGGCCATGCCGGAGGCGACCGCCAATCCGGCAACGCCGCCCTCCATCGCCGCCACACGCTGCTCGAGTACATCCGTCGTGGGATTCATGATGCGCGTATAAATATTTCCGGCAACCTTGAGATCGAACAAATCGGCGCCGTGCTGCGCATCATCAAATGCATATGAAGTAGTTTGGTATATCGGAACCGCAACGGCTTTGGTCGTGGGGTCCGGACTGTAACCGGCATGAAGCGCCAATGTTTCAAGTTTCATAGCTCACTTCCTCTGGTAAGTATCAGGGTTTATGGTCATGACAAACGCGGGTGATGGCGAAAGTATAGCGGATAACCGAACAGTTTTTTGGATCGCCCTGGTTTTCTGCTGCACAACTGCTGATGCTGATCAGATTTTCCATTCGTCGTCATGAGCAGATTAAAAATTATAAGTCATTGATTTAAAGTATCAATAGAAAATATAAAAAATTTATAAAGTTTTTGTGATTTTTTTGTGAAGTTTTCGTGATTTTTTTGTGAACTTTCTGTACAATGACATCTCAAAATACAAAAAACATGATTCATATCTTTAATATCTTTATCTGGAGAACCCAAATGGAAAAACTGCCCGGTGCTTATTACGCAATCGTATTCATTCTGCTCATGTTCCTAATTCTGGAATCATTCGTATAATTCAAAACAGTCCGGCTCGACACGGATTGATGAAATGACGATAAGGCAACAAATGCTGTAAAACAGATTATCTTCTTACTTGTTGATCACACAAAATCTGAAGTGTAGCGCGCGGAATTACTTGCGCGCTACACTTCATTCGTTTCTCAGCATCATATTCGATGTCTCGGCGCATGAAACCGAAACGCGCATGAAAAACCTCATTAAAACAAACCTATGGACTCTAACTTGCTCAGTTTCATAATAAAGCATCTTCTTTTTGTACTCCTGCTGATAGGTGCCGGCCTCAGCATTTGAAGGCATATGCATCGCTGTCCTGCACCGCCCAGCATTCATTTTCATACAACACAAAAACATTTCACCACAAACCGGCGCACCCGTTCAACTTCTCACATCTGATCATAAACACACCTGCCGCATTGAATCTGCGCGCGGATTTTTCTTGCTTGGCACCGGTATTTCCGTCCCTTCTATCGCGCTTTTTTGACCATTCAGTCGTTCTTTGATAAATTTCAGTCATTTCAGTTTCCCTCTTGACGTTGGTTTCACAGATATGCAGCAACAGAAAAAATTCGCATCCGGCAGCGTGTGATGAAACAGACTGTGGCAGTGATTGGTGCGGGCAGTTCAGGGCTTGCCGCAGCCCGGCACTTTATTGATCAGGGTTTTGAAACACAGGTTTACGAACGGGAAGATGATCTGGGCGGAACCTGGAATTACGGCAAACCCTGTTCCCGAGTGTATCGCTCGACGCATACCATTTCTTCCAAGCCCGGAACGGAATTCCCCGATTTCCCGATGCCGCACGGCTATCCGGATTACCCACATCATACCCAGATTCTCGCTTATCTACGCGCGTATGCAAAACATTTCAAGCTGCTGGAGCATATTCACTTTTCCACCGGCATAACTCGACTTGAACCGACGCATAAGAATGCTGCGCGCACACAATGGTATGTGACATTCGACAATGGCGAAAAAAAACGATTCGACTTTATCGTCATTGCCAACGGTCACAATTGGGCGCCGAAGTGGCCCGAATATCCGGGTAAATTTTCAGGGCAAATGCTGCATTCCGCTGAATACCGCAGACCGGACATCTTTACCGGCCGCCGTGTGCTTGTCGTTGGTGGTGGAAACAGCGGGTGTGATATTGCGGTCGAAGCCGCGCAATTTGCTGACCGCGCCTGGCACAGTACGCGCCGCGGATACTGGTATATGCCCAAATATCTGCTTGGCCGGCCTGCCGATCAGGTGGGCGAACAATTGCTGGCGCTGCGCCTGCCGCTCTGGTTGCGCCGGTTTGCGGCAACCACCATGCACCGCCTGCTGGTTGGCCGGTCTGAGAAAACGGGACTACCACAGCCTGATCACCGCTTCTTTGAAACACATCCGGTCATTAACACATTGTTGCCTTATTACGTCAATCAGGGAGACATCACGCCCAAGCCCGACATCACCGACTTCGATGGAAATACAGTGCATTTCACCGATCAGTCCACTATTGAAGTAGACCTGATTGTGTTTGCCACCGGTTATCTGATCCAGTTTCCCTTTATTGACGCACGTCATCTGAACTGGCATGACGGCCGTCCCCGGCTGTACCTCCATATTTTTCACCCTGTTTACGATTCGCTGTTTGTTGCCGGACTCATTCAGCCCGACAGCGGACAGTTCGGACTGGTGCACTGGCAAATGCTTGCAGCCGCCCGCTTCGCCGCAGCCGTTCGCGACGGGGATGACGCCGCCAATGCACTTCGCAAACGAAAAATCGGCGCATTCCCTGATCTCGGCAACGGCATCGACTACAAGGCATCCACCCGTCATTATCTTGAGGTGGAACACTGGAACTACCGGCGGTTGCTGCAAAACTGCATCAGGCAATTCCCGAACCGGAGTGACAAACAGCACTGCGCCTGACAACACCTTTCTTTTATCTGTTTTTGCCAGACAATCGATTGTCTCAGTCACATTTTTCAACAGCTTGCTAAACCCTGAAAAAACCGACGACCGGTATCTTGTACTATAATAGCAAGCATTCAGTCATCTTTCCCAGACACCACCCATGAGCATTTCTGATATCAAAAGTTACATGCAATCCGTTGGCCGTGAAGCGCGTGCGGCTTCCCGTCTGATGGCCCGAGCGGAAACCGCCGACAAGAACAAGGCGCTGGTTGCCATGGCCGAAGCAATCAACCGCGATCAACAAAAACTGCTGGCGGCGAATGAAAAGGATATCGCGCGGGCACAAGAAAATGGATTAGAGGCCGCCATGATCGACCGTCTGGCGCTGTCACAGAAAGGCATTGCAAATATGGCGGAAGGCTTATTGCAAATCGCCGCACTTGCCGATCCGGTCGGTGAAATCAGCGGACTCAGTTACCGTCCGTCCGGCATACAGGTCGGTAAAATGCGTGTTCCGCTGGGTGTTATCGGGATTATTTACGAAGCTCGACCCAATGTAACCGCCGATGCTGCCGGGCTGTGCCTCAAAGCAGGCAATGCAGCAATTCTACGTGGCGGTTCGGAAGCAATATACAGTAATCAGGCAATAGCACAATGCGTACGCGAAGGCCTGAGGGCGGCCAGTTTGCCTGAATCCGCAATACAAGTCATCGAAACCACTGACCGTGCGGCGGTCGGCGAACTGATCACCATGCAGGATTATGTCGACGTGATCGTGCCGCGCGGCGGCAAAGGTCTGATCGAACGCATCGCCAATGAAGCGCGCGTACCGGTGATCAAGCATCTTGATGGCGTCTGCCATGTTTACATCGACGACCAGGCGGATTTCGACAAGGCGGTTCGCATTGCCGACAACGCCAAAACGCAGCGCTACGGCACCTGCAATACCATGGAGACGCTTTTGGTGCATACAGCGATTGCTGAAAAGATTCTGCCCGTGCTGAGCAAAATTTATCTCGACAAAGGCGTTGAATTGCGTGGCGACGAGACCGCCCGCGCGATTGTCGCCTCCATGAATCCCGCGAGCGAGGAAGACTGGGCGACGGAATATCTTGCGCCGATTCTGAGCATCCGCATTGTTGACAATCTGGATCAGGCGATCGAGCATATCAACCGTTATGGTTCCCAGCATACCGATGCCGTCGTCACGGAAAATTACACGCGCGCGCGCCGCTTTTTACGCGAAGTGGATTCAAGTTCAGTGATGGTCAACACCACCACGCGCTTTGCGGATGGTTTCGAATATGGTCTCGGCGCTGAAATCGGCATATCCACCGACAAAATTCATGCGCGCGGCCCGGTGGGGCTGGAAGGTTTGACCAGTCAGAAATATATTGTTCTCGGCGATGGCCAGGTCAGGCAGTAGCACATCTCGAAAAGCTCTGCAAACAGCGGCTGCTCATTGTGGCAAGACAGAAACACGACACCACGGCAGTTTTTTTGATGCTTCTGGCGGAACCGGTTTTCATACGATTTACATGACTCATTCTTGGTACAGCCTAACATGACTCGGACAATGGATATAACAATACCGGATATCGGTGATTTCAGCGATGTTTCGGTGATTGAAATACTCGTATCTCCCGGCGATGCGGTAGAAAAAGAAACACCGCTGATTACGCTGGAAACAGACAAGGCCACAATGGAAGTGCCCTCGCCACAGACAGGCGTGGTCAAGTCAGTCAAGGTCAAAGTGGGGGATAAGGTTTCCAAAGGTACGCCTATTCTGTTGCTGGAAACAACTGACCAGGAAGCAACGTCCAAGCCTGAAGCACCAGCCGAAATTGAACAACCCACCGGGCATGTCAAACAAAACCCACCCACACAGACTGCCGGAATAACCACTGTTGATCAACGCATAGAACAGAAAAACTCACCGCGCGGCGACCTTCATGCCGATGTCGTTGTGATTGGCGCAGGTCCAGGCGGATACACTGCCGCGTTTCGCGCCGCCGATCTCGGCAAACAGGTGATATTGATCGAGCGTTACAGCACGCTCGGCGGCGTATGCCTGAATGTCGGCTGCATTCCATCGAAAGCGCTGCTGCATGCCGTCAGAGTAATCACTGAAGCCGAGGACGCCGAAAGCCTTGGCATCGTATTCGGCAAACCGGCTATTTCACTGGATAAGTTGAGGACATGGAAAGAATCCGTGGTCAGCAAATTGACCAAGGGTTTAACGGCGCTCGCAAAACAACGTAATGTAAAGGTTTTGCAGGGAACAGCAAAATTTATCACGCCACATAGGATACAGGTAGAAACCGGCGAGCACGCTCAAACCGTTTCGTTCGATCACTGCATCATCGCGGCGGGTTCGAGTGCCATCCGTATTCCGGGTTTTCCTTACGATGATCCGCGCATTATCGATTCCACCGGCGCACTTAAACTGGAAAAAATACCTAAGCATATGCTGGTCATAGGCGGCGGCATTATCGGTCTGGAAATGGCAACCGTTTATTCCGCGCTGGGCAGTAAAATCAGCATCGTGGAATTCATGGATCAGATCATCCCTGGCGCGGACGAAGATCTGGTGAAACCGCTTTACCGGAGAATCAAAAACCGGTATGAAGCAATTTATCTGAAAACCCGGGTAACCCGCGTTGAAACTAAAAAATCCGGCCTTCTGGTCAGCTTCGAAGGTGACAACGCACCCACTCCGCAAACCTATGACGGCATCCTGATGGCGACAGGCCGCCGTCCGAATGGATTTACCCTCGGCGCCGAAAGTATTGGGATTCAGATCAACGAAAAAGGTTTTATCCAGGTCGACCGGCAATTACGCACCAACATCGCGCATATTTTCGCCATTGGCGACATCATCGGCAACCCTATGCTGGCGCACAAAGCAACTTATGAAGGAAAACTGGCCGCCGAAGTTATCGCCGGACACAAAGCGGCATTTGATGCACGCACGATACCATCGGTTGCTTACACTGATCCCGAAATTGCCTGGATGGGCATGACCGAACGGGAAGCCAGGCAACAGGGCATTGAATTCGAAAAATCCAGCTTTCCATGGGCGGCGAGCGGCCGGGCGATCTCGATGGCGCGGGATGAAGGATTGACGAAACTAATTATAGACAAAAGAACACGCCGCATTCTGGGCGCCGGTATCGTAGGCGTCAATGCCGGGGAACTCATCGCAGAAACGACACTCGCACTTGAAATGGGCGTGGACATGGAAGACATCAGCTTGACTATCCATCCGCACCCAACGCTGTCCGAAACTGTTTTCTTCGCCGCTGAAATGGCCGAGGGTACGATTACCGATCTTTATGTGAAAAAATAAATTCACCAGCGCTATAGTCAAGTGAATGAATTTAATTCGCTTAATCCGTTGAAACTTGCTATGGTCTCGTATCTGTGGCGCCTGTATTTTCTTTGTTCTGAAAAAAGAATTGAAAATGTTTCACTTGACCATCATCTTGAATCAGAATATAAAAACAGATCAATGCGCAGACGACTAAACATCAACCATTCATGAAACCAATACGTTAAAAAATAGCCTGAGAAAGGCGCTCAATCCATACCATATCTCGCCACAGGCATTAAACTTTATTAATATCCATTCAAAAGTTATGAAACTCAGAACACAATACACAAAAGCATGGCTGCTGATTTTGGTTTCGTTTTTGCTTGGCATGACGACTGGTGTCAGCGCGACACATATTTCCAGACCCGTACTGGTCGAACCGGGCACACACTATCGGGTCGGCGAAAAAGTCGTCGTCGATGGATGGGTGGATTATAACGCTCAGCCGACGGCGGATGTTTTGCTGTATCTCATGGTAACCGCCAAAGATGGCGCAGTGCTGGACGAACAATCCTATGTCAGTGATAAACAGGGTCATTTTCATTTTGAATTTGATACCCGGAATCAGCCACCAGGACTTTATACGATCACCGTCACCTCGCATTGCCTGGAGGTACATCGCAGCATCTGTTCCTTCAATAGTGAAACCGTGATATTCGAGCTGGTCAATCCTCAGGAGTAAATGGTTGTATTTTCAACTGCTCTACGCAATGGGTTTTTGATGATCTGCACGACAAATTCCCATGAAACCGATTTTTCCGCACTTCGGATCATCACCCTTACGATTAACTTTATTTTTCAATCAACCAATCCACACAATGTTGTCGACCAGACGAAGTAAGCTAAACACACCGCAAATCATTCTCAGCGTTTTGTTTGTTACCTGTATTTCGACGCTGTCCACAGGGTGCCAATCGATCGATCCCAAATCAGCGGATAAGACCACAGCAGAGCAAACACGCCTGATCGCGCAAGATTCTCTGCATGATCGAATTGAAGAATTGGCCCGGCGTGAAGAAGCGCTGATTGCACGCGAAATAGCCGTCAGTTCCCGTGAAAGTGAAGTGGTTACCGTACTAGCCGAAGTATTGAAACAAAAAGAACAACTGGAATATCAACAACAGCAATTAGCGGACAAAACCAGCGTAGCTGAAAACGCCTCCAAATCACCCGCAGTAACTCAGGCATCAAAAACGGCCACACGCGCTTCGCAACACCAGACAAACAATATCAACTCCAATAGCGCAAATACTGCGCAGGCAAGAGATAGCAACGATAAAAGAAAAATTCTGGGCGGACTGGAATATATTTATCTTGATCCTCCCGGAATTATTTTGAGTGCGCGCATCGATACCGGCGCACAGACATCATCGCTGAACGCGCTGGATATGGTGGAATTTGAGCGTGACGGCAAACCCTACGTTAAATTCAATATCGTCGACCCGAATACCGGAGAGAAGATCGAATTGACGCGACGTATCCGCGGTCACACCAAAATAAAAAAACATGTGACAGAGTCCCAACGCCGCCCTATCGTCAGTTTACGCGTAAAGCTCGGCGATCTGGACGAGCACATCAGTTTCACGTTGATCGATCGCAGCAAGTTCAAGCAGCAGGCGCTCATCGGCAGAAACTTCCTTCGCGATCTGGCAGTTGTTGATGTCAGCAAAGAATATACCGTCCCCAAAACTTCCAGCAAGCAACCCTGATGCAAGCCAGCGCAAGACTTTATACCGTCGTTATCCTGATCCTTTTTACCGGCATCGGATTAATTTTATATAAACACCTAATTCTGGGCTTTCCGTTAATGCCGGATGAAAAGAAATTTGTCTGGACCATCGAAGCGAAAATTGATTTTCAGGCTACAGGCGAACCTGTCATTGTTTCTTTTGCATTGCCACCCAAGGAGCCACGGCTGACTTTTATGGAAGAGGATTTTGCCTCCTCCGATTACGGCTTCAGCGAGTTGTCATCCGATGAAGAACAACGCCGCGTGCAATGGAGTAAAAGAAGCGCCCAGGGCGCTCAGACAGCTTATTACCGTCTGAGTGTTTACGAAAATGACAAATTGATTGAATCACAGCCATCCGATGATCCCTTGCCACCTCAAAAACCGGAACTTGATGAAGTATTTCTAACCGCTTCGCTGACGTTGCTGGAGACAGTGCGCGCGAAATCTGCAAACCCGGAAATTTTCACCCGCGAACTCATCCAGACGCTCAATTCGCCTTCACCCAACCAGAATCAGCGTTTACTGCGCAACGATAAAGCCGGAGAAAACTACAAAACCGATCTGATTCTGAACCTGCTGGCGCTGGAAGGCATCAGCGCACGCGTGGTTCGCGGTCTCTTTCTCGAAGATGGTAGAAGACGTCAATCGTTAACCAATTTTGTGGAAATTCATGATGGGCAAAAATGGATTTTATTTGATCAGAACACCGGAAAAAGTGGTAAACCCGGGAATTTCCTGATCTGGCAACGCGGCGGCCAATCACTGCTTGACGTCATCGGCGGCAAGAATTCCCAAGTTTCCTTTTCCATTATCAAAAACATTCATTCGACGCGGAACCTGGTCGTCAACAGTGGCATGCATGCCCAGGCCGGCCTCATTGATTTTTCAATTTACAGCCTGCCCATCGAGCAACAAACCGCCTTCAAAATGATTCTGCTGCTGCCGATTGGCGCACTGATCGTTGTTATTATGCGTATTCTCGTCGGTATACGCACATCCGGAACATTCATGCCGATTTTAATCGCTCTAGCGCTGATTCAAACCACGCTGGTTACCGGCATCGTTATTTTCCTGATTGTTGTCAGCACCGGTCTATTAATCCGCTCTTATTTATCGCGCCTGAATCTGCTGCTGGTTGCGCGTATATCGGCGGTGATCATTGTGGTCATCACCATTATCGCCAGCATCAGTATTATCAGTCACAAACTCGGTCTCAGTCAGGCTTTGCAGGTAACTTTCTTCCCGATGATTATTCTGGCATGGACCATCGAGCGTATGTCGGTGCTCTGGGAAGAGGATGGCCCCAGGGAAGTATTTGTTCAGGGCGCGGGCAGTCTGCTGACAGCCGTTATTGCCTATCTGTTCATGACCAACCGGACGGTTGAATATCTCACATTTAATTTTCCGGAACTGATGCTGGTTAATCTGGCGTTAATCCTGATTCTCGGCCAGTACACCGGCTATCGCTTAACCGAGTTATACCGTTTTCATTCCATGGGAAGGCATCATGTTTCTGACAAGCGTTAAACGGCTTAGAAGTATGGGCATCATCGGCATGAATCAGCGGAATTTCGGCCTGATTGGCCGTTACAACCCACGCCATTTGTATCCGCTGGTGGATGACAAATTAAAAACCAAACGACTGGCGCAGGAAGCCGGCATTACCGTTCCGCGACTGCTCGGCACAGTGCATTATCAACACGATGTCAGACGACTTAAAGATATGCTCAGCGCATACAATCAGTTTGTTATCAAACCGGTTAAAGGCAGTGGCGGCAAGGGTATTCTGGTCATTACCGAACAGGATCACAATCTTTATTACAAACCCAGCGGGGACGCCGTTAAGCTCTCGCATATCGAACGTCATGTTTCCAATATCCTGAGCGGATTACACAGCCTGGGGGGAAAGCCTGATGCGGTCATGATTGAATCACTGATACAGATCGATCCGGTTTTTGAAGATTACAGTTATGAAGGCATTCCGGATCTGCGTGTCATCGTCCTGCAGGGCTACCCGATCATGGCCATGCTCAGACTGGCTACACACGCTTCGGATGGCCGCGCCAATCTGCACCAGGGCGCGGTTGGCGTCGGCATCGACATCGGCACCGGTGAAGCACTGCATGCCGTACAATACGGCGACCCGGTTTATTTCCACCCCGACACACGCAAACCCTTTTCCAATCTTACCGTACCGCATTGGGATAAACTGCTTGAACTGGCGGCAGCTTGTTATGAAATGACCGGATTAGGCTATCTCGGCGTGGATATTGTTCTCGACAGGGATCAGGGGCCAATGATTATCGAATTGAATGCGCGTCCCGGATTATCCATACAAGTTGCCAACTTTGCCGGTCTGGCGCCGCGTGTTGCAGCTGTTGAAGCATTGGAGAGCATCGATCCCGATCCGCAATCACGTGTTCAATTCAGCAAGCGGAATTTTGCCGCCGTCCGTAATCTGATTCGCCCGCGCAGACGGGCAAATCCGATCGCTTTCACACTGCTTGCTGCTAAAACTGACTGACTGTTAACGGAGGGAGGAATCAGCGGCGCTGCTGCCTGCTTCCTCGGTAGCAACTAACGCATACGCATGGCTGCGATCTGTCAGTTCGCTTTTGAAAGTAAGGCCGACGGTTTCTACGACTTTGCTCAGCGTCGAACGGGCTGCGTACATGCCCATGCCCAAATGAAAAAGCGTTTTCAAAGGTACCGCGCCATTAAACAATAATGGCAGCAACCGTATGATATCCGTCGTACCATCAGCATAAACGACATTCATCAATGCTGGCGGCGGTGAGAATTCGAGTGGATCGACGATAGCGCGTATGGCGATGAAAGGTATATCCGCGCGCGCGGCGAACTCGGCAACCATCGCGGTTTCCATATCGGCGGCGCACGCGCCGGTTTCCTCCCCCAGTCTGATTTTTTCCTGTCGCGAAAACAATGGTTTTTTTGTTTCCGCAAGCGTTCCGCCAACAACGGTTAAATAGGAAGGCAGCAACTCCGCAATGCGCTCCCGCCACTCCAGCGTGACCGGCAGCGATCTGCCGTTGCTGTAAATCATTTCAGGCAGCACCAGATCGCCGGGAACCAAAGCATCATCGAGCGCCGCAGCCACACCAAAACTGAGCAACGCATCCACTTCATATTCATGCAGAATCTGTGTTGCTTTCAAAGCACCTTCGGGTCCCATCCCGCTAAGGCACAACCGTGTCGTAGGTGCTATTCTGGCGATTTTAAAAAGCGGGAAACGCAGTTTCATCAAGCAGCTTGCCTCAGACTTCAATGCGGATACGATACCCAGTACGCTGCTGTCTTCCATGTCATGCGTTCCCTCTGCTAAAGGCGCGATAACGCGCCAGCGCCCATATCGGAAAATATTTGGAATAGCCGTAATATTTCAGATAAAAAACCCTTGGAAATCCTGGCGCGGTAAACCAGGGCTCTTCCCAAAGACCATTGGCCGACTGCGTGCGCAGCAGATAATCCACACCATCGCGCACCGACTGACTATGCACTTCACCAGCCGCCATCAAACCCAGTATTGCCCAAGCTGTTTGAAACGAAGTGCTGGTTTCAAATTGTCCGGCCTGTTGCAGATCAAAATATGAATCATTGGTTTCTCCCCAGCCACCATCCTCCCGCTGAACGGATTTTAACCATAGCACAGCACGCCGAATGGAAATATGATCTGTTTCCAGTTTCGCCAGTCGCAATGCTTCGAGTACTGACCAGGTACCATAAATATAGTTTGTTCCCCAGCGACCGAACCAGGAACCGTTGGCTTCCTGCTCTTTAAGCAAAAATTCAATCCCGCGTTGTACGGCCCTCTGGTGCACCGGATCATTGGACAGACTGAGAAAACCGACACACCGGGCAGTAACATCGCTGGTTGGAGGATCGATCAAAGCGCCATGATCGGCAAACGGAATTTCATTGAGGTAGTGATAAGTATTGTCTATATCAAATGCGGCGAAACCACCGTTACTCGACTGCATTCCCGCTAGCCAGTTGGCGGCGCGCTCAATCGCATGCGCATAACCCGGTTCATTTGGCGGCCTCTGGGTCTGCGCTTGAACCAGCGCCCAGGCGGCGGCGGCGGTATCATCAAGATCCGGATAATGCGGATTGGCATACTGAAACGCCCAGCCACCCCCTGGAAGATCAGGACATTTATCCCGCCAATCACCTGGTTCATCCATGATCTGTTTGGTCAGCAACCAGTCCATCGCAGCCTGCACAGGCTTCTGATCCGTTTCAGCATCCTCCTGCAACGCCAGTCCACTGAGCACAGTGTCCCAGACCGGCGAAGTGCATGGCTGACACCAAGCCCTGTCGCCTTCATCAATCAGCAAACCGCGCAAAGCGTTACGGCATTGCACGCGACTGGGATGATCTTCCGGATAACCCAATAAAGCCAATGCTTCATAGGCATTCACCATGGCCGGGAAAATAGCGCCTATGCCGCATTCTCCGTTCAATCGCTCCAACGTCCAACGCTCGGCGCGGCGTATCGAGTAACTGCGCATAAATTCGGGAAGATGCGGTTCTACCCTGGACAAGATACGCTCAACCCACATGAAAAAACGCTTCAGACGCGTATCGGCTTTGGGAAAATAATTGTTTTCTTCTTCAGGCGGAACGGTAAATAATTCGCGAACATCGATTCCACGTGGATTTGCGGCTTTTGCTTTCAAGGTGCATAAAATGGACAGCGGCACCATTACCGTACGCGACCAATAGGAAATCTTGCTCAGATGAAACGGAAACCAACGCGGCAACATCACCAGTTCAGATGGAACAACCGGCACACCCCGCCACGGTATTTGCCGATACATGGCCAGCAGCAAACGGGTAAACACATTGGCGCGGGCTGCGCCGCCACGCTTCAGAATAGCTTCGCGCGCGCGCGCCATATGCGGCTCATCCGGCGAATCTCCTGCCAATTTCAGTGCGTAATACGACTTTATCGTGCAACTGATATCAAACTCGCCGCCATAGTATAAAGGCCAGCCATCATGTGACTGGTCCTGTTTCGACCGGATAAAACGGGCTATCTTTTTTTCGAGCAAGACATCCACTTCATCCATAAAATGCATCATCAAAATATACTCCGCCGGAATGGTGCAGTCCGCTTCCAATGGAAAGCACCAATGCCCATCGGAATTCTGCAATGCCAACAACGCCGAACGCGCTTTATTAAACTGCGCTTCCAGCGCCGGCAGAACTATTTCATCTTTTCCGGTTAAACCGTCATCTTCTTTGACTCTCAAGCTTTCATGCATTCCGTTCATAAAATCATCGTTAGGATTAATATTGCTCTCAGCGGATCGTATATCCTCATGGCCAGCATTACTTCGTTTCGAAGAATCACCGTTCATTCAACTGCTTGCTCTAATTTATTATTACCCGAAGTTTCCGCGCCAGGAATCTTATTCCCCGGCTTCACATCGAAAGGATTGTCCAGAAATACTTCTTCATCGTAAAGTTTGAGCGGTGGATTGCCATCATAGATTAGAAACTCACGTTGTTGCAGCGACGCTTCCCGCACAAACAGATAGGGATCCAGTGCTGCCTGATCGCGAATGCGCATCGGCCCGGCCAGACGCGCACGCTTGTCGATTGCACCCAGTACTGTCAGTGGAATAAAAACGGGAGCGCCCACGACATAACCGGCATAAAAAAGCATGTTGGTCACAACAGTCACAGGCACGCCGATCACGTCCCGTTTGCTGCTCGGCCCTAAAATTGGAATAAACAGATAAGAACCGGAATCGACCCCCCAGACCGCCAGTGTCTGGCCAAAATCCTCATCATGCTTTTCTAGTCCCATATGCGTGGCCATATCAAACAAACCCAGCATGCCGATAGTGGAATTCACCGCAAAACGCAGTCCATCGAAAAACCCCTGTTTTACTTTACCCTGCAAAAAGGCATTAAGCACGACATTAGGATAGGACAGATTGTCATAAAAATTGCCAATCGACCGCTGCGCGGCATCAGGCACATAGTCAGCATAGGCATCAGCTACCGGTTCGAAGAGCACGCGGTCGACTTTATCCGTAAAATCATAGGATACGCGATTGATATCTTCATGCGGATCAATCGGATCGACATCGACAGCGTCTTTTTTCGACATCGATGAACAGCCCAAGAGAAACGCGCAGCACATCGATAAAAAAATAAATCTGATCAAACGATTTAATGTCCAGGGATTTAAGTTCTTGATAAGAAAGAACTGTGCATTCATTACGCAATACAACCGGAAGCTTTGTACAAACATGCTATTGTAATACGAGATACGTGCATCATGTTACAAAATATCCCTGCACCTAAATTCGCCGCTGTATTCGCTGCTGTAACGGTAAACGCCGTTCGATCAATCCCTGCTCGAACAGCCATTCAATTTCATCCGACAGCGCCTGATAGATCGAATTTTGCGGCAAACCCAGCTCCTTGATTGATTTGTCGCTGTCAAAATACATGGGGTAGCGCGCCAGCCTGACACCGGTTAAAGGCGCCCGCGGCTGACGATGCGTTACATAATCGGCCACAAATTCGCTCACAGCACCCGCGACTAATGCAACCCAGAATGGGATACGTTTTTTCGGCATCGCCAACCCCGTGATCTCCTCAATCAAGCTCAGAAACCTGCTCAGCGTAATATTTTCATTGCCCAGTATGTACCGCTCTCCATGCCGACCATGCTCAGCCGCAAGGATGTGTCCGGCAGCGACATCACGCACATCAATCATGTTGAAACCACACTCAAGATAAGCTGGGCCGGGACGGTTGATAAAATCCAGTATCATGCGTGTTGGCGGTGTGATTCTGCGATCACCCGGACCAATCGGCAGCGTCGGCGCGACGATCACCACCGGCAGCCCATCGGCCGCAGCTTGAAATCCCGCCTGTTCGGCAAGGAATTTTGAACGGCAATAGGGACCGGGCATTTCTTTAATCAACCGCTTTGCAGCTGAATCAACCATGGCCTCATGACGCCCTTTGCCAGTCAGAATGGATTCGGTGGAAGTACAGACTACAACTTCAAGATTATACTTTGCTGCTTCCTGCAAAACCGTGCAGGTGCCTTCATAATTGACGCGTCTGAAATCAGCTTTATCATGCGTCCATAAATTCGGATTGGCTGCAAGATGATAAAGCCTGTCCACATCTTTTAAAGCCTTGCTCACCGCATAGGCATCGCACACCGATCCACGCACCACTTCGACGTCTATCGGCAACGGCACATCGGGCAGCTCCAACACCCTGACGGTTTCACCACGCTCCAGTAATTGCTGAACAAGATGCAAGCCGATAAAACCACCTCCGCCCGTAATCAGTGCACGGCGACCACTCACGCCAATCTCCTCTGTTTATGTCTAAAAAAAAGAATTCGTCTATTCTAGATGTGGATATTGGAATAGCCGGCCCGCTGCAGCTTGAACAACGGTAAAAATGAAAATAACAAAATCTTTGATTGATGAATAACTCAGGCAGAATATTCGCTTTTAATATTTGCCGCAGCACGCGCGCCCTGAACAATTTCAACGAGCTTTAGAGACTGCAATTCCATTTCAATCGTCAACGCATCAACTTTGGCCCTGAAGTGGCGATAGAATATCATGCTGGGAATAGCCACCAGTATGCCAAACGCAGCATTGTAGAGCGCAACGGAAATACCGTAAGCCAGCTGCGCCGGATTGCTGCCCGCCGGTGAATTCGAACCGAAAATCTCGATCATTCCGACCAGTGTGCCAAACAAACCCATCAGCGGACTCAGTGCAGCAATCGTTCCAAGCGTTGTCAGGTTGCGATCCAGATCATGCGTAATCACGCGCCCGGCTTCTTCAATGGATTCTTTCATAATTTCACGCGTACTGGTTTCGTTTTGCAGTCCGGCGGCAAAAATACGGCCCAAAGGCGAGTGTTGCTGGAGTTTTATGACCATTTCCTGCGTCACGCCACTTCGCTTATATTCATTCAGCACTCTGGGCAATAAATCCCTGGGCACAACGCTACTTCTTCGTAACGACCACATGCGCTCACCAATAATGCCCAGCGCAATAATGGAAGCGAAAATAATCGGCCATACCGGCCAGCCCGCAGCTTCAATTAAGGACAACACGCCATCTTCTCCCGGTTAATTAAACTTTTGCAAGTATAGAACAGTTTAAGCAAATTCTCTGATCCGTAAAGCAATCAAACTGATTTGCATTCCCACATAACTTCGAACACAAATACCGTATGCCAGTTTACCAATTATTTAAAAATACAAACAACACGAACTGAAGCGCCAGCAAAAACTTAGAAACGCCGCCCACCTGCTGGTCAGTCACAAATTACACTTATTTATACATTAATAAACAGTGTATTATAATTAAAGCACAATACAATCAATGGCGACCACTCTTGCAGACGTTGATGATGATGAAATTTTTACCTGAATGCATGCGCATTTTTATATCACCGTGACTTTTCCACCATGCCCGAAATTCAGCATTCTATTATAACGGTTAGCGAATTGAACCGTAATGTCAAAACCGTCCTGGAAAGCAATATTCCTTTGCTTTGGATCAGAGGAGAAATTTCCAATATCAAGTGCTATCCTTCCGGACACTGGTATTTTTCTTTGAAAGACGCAGACGCGCAAGTGCGTTGCGTCATGTTTCGCCACAAAAATCAATTCATCGACTGGAACCCAAAAGATGGCGCACAGGTTGAAGCATTGGCGCTGGTTACGCTTTATGAGGCGCGCGGTGATTATCAATTGAACATCGAAACGCTTCGCCGGGCCGGTTTGGGAGCACTGTTCGAAGCATTTGAACAGCTCAAGAACAAGCTGGAAAAAGCCGGTTTGTTTGATCCCGCGCAAAAGCGAAATCTTCCTTCTTTCCCCAAACAGGTCGGCATTATCACGTCTCCCGCCACAGCCGCATTACGTGACGTACTCACCACATTGAAACGCCGCATGCCGATGCTGCCGGTCATTATCTATCCAACCCCCGTACAGGGCAAAGACGCGGCGCTACACATAGCGGCGGCAATTACGTCCGCGTCAGGCCGGCAGGAATGCGATATTTTGATTCTTTGCCGCGGCGGCGGCAGTATTGAGGATTTATGGTCATTCAATGAAGAAATTGTCGCACAGGCTATCGCCGCATGCGCGATTCCGGTTGTTTGCGGAATTGGTCATGAAACCGACTTTACCATCGCCGATTTCATTGCCGACAAACGCGCCCCCACACCAACCGGTGCGGCGGAGTTAGTCAGCATTTCCATGGAAGAATGGATTCGGCAATTGAAGCGATTGCAGCAAAATATGCAGCGCGCCGCACTACGAGGCATCGAGAATCGCATGCAACAAATCGATTTGCTTGCGCACCGACTTACGCATCCGGGCGAACGAATCAATCATCAGCTTGCGCATCTGTGTCACTTGCAAAAACGCCTTACTCATCACTGGAATCATCACATTGCCCGGAAACAATGGAAAATTACCGAATTGAAGCAACGCCTGTTGCGCATTCTGCAAAGCCGCGCCGACCTATTGCACTCAACCGGACAGATTGAACAGCTGTCGACACGCCTTCAACAGGCAGTGAGGCGTTGTTACGAAACACAATCAACTCGGTTACTGCACCACCAGATCAGATTGGCAAATCTTAATCCACAGGCAGTGCTGGAGCGTGGCTACAGCATTACTTATTCCGCGCATGGAGAGATTATCCGCAGCGCGAATCAACTCCATAAGAATGATAAAATTCAGGTAAAATTCGCGCAGGGGCGGATCGATGCGCAGATTCAAAACATCAACAAAAATTAAAAATCACCGGCGATCCAAAGTTCAACATACATGAATTTAAACAATTTCCAAAAGAAGGAAAATCAGCAATGCCTAAATTTTTTCTCATGCTCGGCGCCATCAATACTTTCATTTGTATTGCACTGGGTGCATTTGGCGCACATGGCCTGAAGCATATCCTTTCCGAAGAAATGCAGGTGATTTACCATGCCGGCGTGCAGTATCATTTCTATCATGCCTTTGGTCTGCTTTTTGTCGGCTTGTTACTGTTGCATTACACGAAATCTCGCCTGATCGAACTATCCGGCTGGCTCATGTTGCTCGGCATCATTCTTTTCAGCGTCAGCCTGTATATCATCAGCCTGACAGAAATGCGCGGTCTCGGCATGATTACACCTTTTGGCGGCGTAGCTTATCTGGCCGCGTGGGCTGTATTAAGCGTTGCCATCTGGAAAGAAATCAAAACACAAGATTAGGCGCGCTTGAAAGCGGATACCTTGCAGTTTTTTGCGCCCTGCCCGCGGGGACTTGAAACCGTTCTGGCTGATGAATTGATCGCGATGCGCGCCACCGCAGTTCAAGCAACCAGCGGCGGCGTCCATTTTCAGGGTAACTGGTTAACCTGTTACCATGCCAATCTTCACAGCCGCATCGCCAGTCGTATTTTATGGCAAGTCGCACAAAAACCGTACCGCAACGAACAGGACATTTACGACACAACGACTGCACTGCCATGGTCAGAGTGGTTTACGCCCGACCTGACCATTCGCGTCAATCTTGCCGCAATCCAGTGTCCCTTGCGCAGCCTTGAATACATTACTCTGAAAATTAAGGATGCCGTTTGCGATAAATTCAGGAAAACTTCCGGCAAACGCCCGAACATCAATACTGTAGCACCCGATATACGCATACATGGCTTTCTGGATGCACAGCAGTTTACACTTTACCTGGATACTTCCGGCGAAGCATTGTTCAAGCGCGGCTATCGTAAAAACAGCGGCAACGCGCCTTTGCGTGAAAATCTGGCGGCCGGCATACTGCGTCTTTCCGGCTGGCAACCCGGAACCCCGCTTCTCGATCCCATGTGCGGCAGCGGTACTTTTCTGATCGAAGCAGCTGAAATGGCATTTAACATCGCACCAGGTTTTCGTCGCCATTTTGCGTTTGAACACTTCAAACAATTCGATCAGTCACAATGGCAGAAGTTGAAGGATCAAGCATCTTCGGCCCGGCTTCCGGTAACCCAAATCCCCGTTTACGGTAGCGATCTATATGGCTATTCGCTTGCTGACGCACGTATCAATTTCGAAGCAGCGGGCCTGCTCGAAGCGGCGCATCTCAAACAGGCCAGTGCTTTAGAAATTTCCGCTCCGCAATCACAAGGCATACTGGTCACCAACCCCCCCTACGGTGTACGCATCGGGGAAGCCGGATTATTAGCCGAATTCTACCCAAAGCTGGGCAATGTACTGAAAAACAAATTCATGGGTTGGAATGCTTATATTTTTACTGCCGATCCATTGCTGGCAAAAACCATTCGTTTGAAAGCTTCCCGGCGCATTCCTTTATTCAACGGCGCGCTGGAATGCCGTCTGTTGGAATATAAAATGATTGCGGGCAGCATGCGGACAAAAAAACAAGTCCTGCAATGAAACCCTTTGCTGAAAAAGACAATAAACTATAGCCGATCCAATGCCTCAGAACCTGTAACAAAAAATAAACCGAAAATCCATGATAGTCTGTTTGACATTTAAGGTGGTCTGAAATAAAATTGCCGGCTCTTTTTGAATATGCATGATAGGTTATTTTGTGAAAACATTTTCAGCCAAGCCACACGAAGTCAACCACGACTGGTTTGTCATTGATGCAACTGACAAAGTACTGGGCAGACTTGCTTCAGCAATTGCACATCGCTTGCGCGGCAAGCATAAAGCCATCTATACGCCACATGTTGACACCGGCGACTACATCATTGTCATCAATGTCGACAAGCTGCGCGTGACCGGTAATAAAGTGGATGATAAAAAATATTACAGGCACACAGGTTATCCAGGCGGTATATATGAAACCAGTTTCGGAAAAATGCATGCTCGATTTCCCTCCAGACCACTGATGAAAGCGGTTAAAGGTATGCTGCCAAAAGGTCCTCTGGGATACGCAATGATCAAGAAACTCAAACTATATGCCGGAGATGTACATCCGCACGCAGCACAACAACCACAACCCTTGGAAATCAGAGCTTAGAATATATGGCCACTCAGCATAATTACGGCACAGGACGACGCAAAAGTGCGGTAGCGCGCGTTTTTATTAAACCCGGAACAGGTTCGATTATTGTCAATAACAAACCTGTTGATGAATTTTTTTCCCGCGAGACAGGACGTATGATCGTACGTCAACCACTTGAATTGACCGATCATCTCACGACCTTTGATATTATGGTGAATATTCACGGCGGCGGTGAGTCAGGACAAGCTGGCGCAGTGCGTCATGGCATTACACGTGCTTTGATTGACTATGATGCCGCGCTCAAGCCAGTCTTAAGCAAAGCGGGATTTGTGACACGGGATGCGCGTGAAGTTGAAAGAAAGAAAGTTGGATTGCGCAAAGCCAGGCGGCGCAAGCAATTCTCCAAGCGTTAGACTTTTACGCAGTGCAAGCACTCAGGAAGCCGCTTTTAACGAGCGGCTTTTTTATTTTATTTTGACAGTTTTTTAATTACCATCAAACATCATAATTTTAAACGGGAATCCAACATGATACATGTGGGCATTGTCGGTGGCACGGGTTATACAGGTGTTGAATTACTGCGGTTTCTCGCGCAGCATCCAAAAGTCAAAATCACGACCATCACATCGCGCAGTGAGGCAGGCATGGCAGTTGACGAGCTGTTTACCAGCTTGAGAGGACATATCGATCTCAGATTCAGCGATCCTGCCACTTCCAGGCTTGACGAATGTGACTTGGTTTTTTTTGCAACGCCAAACGGAATCGCCATGCGGCAGGCTGAAGAACTGATAAAAGCGGGCGTAAAAATAATCGATTTATCCGCTGATTTCCGCATTAAAGATGTTTCAGTATGGGAAAAATGGTACGGTATGCAGCATGCCTGCCCTGACCTGGTCGCAGAAGCAGTCTATGGTTTACCTGAAATTAACCGCGCCGAGGTAAGGCATGCGCGACTTGTCGCCAACCCGGGCTGTTATCCTACGGCCGTACAACTGGGATTTCTTCCATTAGTAGAAGCTGAACTGATAGACATCGATCACCTGACCGCCGATGTGAAGTCCGGCGTATCCGGCGCCGGAAGAAAAGCAGAAGTACACACCCTGCTTGCGGAGGCTGCCGACAATTTCAAGGCGTATGGTGTCCCAGGACATCGCCATCTTCCTGAAATCATGCAGGGACTGTCCAACGTCGCGAAGAAACCCGTCGGTCTTACATTTGTACCGCATTTAGTACCCATGATTCGCGGCATTCACGCCACGCTTTACGCCAGATTAACCCGAAAAAGGAAAATCGACTTGCAGGCATTATACGAGACACGTTATGCTGATGAGTCATTTGTCGATGTACTGCCATCAGGCAGCCACCCAGAGACTCGCTCAGTGCGGGGCTCCAATATGTGCCGCATTGCAGTACACAGACCGCAAGATAGCGATACCATAGTCATTCTCTCAGTTACTGACAATCTGGTCAAAGGTGCAGCCGGACAGGCTATTCAAAACATGAATCTGATGTTCGATATGCCCGAATCATTGGGAATCAACCAGATACCGCTATTGCCCTAATCACTATCATTAATTTCTCTGTTGCTGGATATATATCGCCAATTGCTCAAGTTATTCAAAAAAAAATCGGAAATCCATTCTTCCCGCATGGTGGTGCGCCCCTATGTTTCATGGCCGTTTCGATTAATGGTAACCATGATCATACTGCTTTGTTTACTGTTGCTGTCTTGGGGCATGTATGAAGCGGGAAAACGGAGCGCAGTCGCAAACAAAGAGTTCATATCTCACGCAAAGCAGGAAGAATGGTACGATGCCGGTGAATGTTTAAAAAAGAATGGGGAATCATTGTGTGCGCAATTGGCTGAGCTAAGCCGACAATTTCAGATACTGCAAACAACAAATGACGACTTGATCAAACAGACTAAGCAGCTGAGCAAAGAAAACAATCTGTTGAAAGGCGAATTGGATTTTTTCGAGCATGTCATGGCTGGCAACACAAAGCTGGATAGTGGTATCTCCATTCATCACTTCAGTTTAAAGAAAGACAGTCATCCGAATGTCTATCGGTATTCACTTTCACTGGTACAAGGCGGGCCACGCACACAAGAATTTAACGGTCACTTGAAGTTTCTGGTCAATCTACGACACAATGAGCAACGAAAAAAAGTCCTGCTGGCCAATAATACTGCACAACAAAATTTTTCAGTGCATTTCAAGTTCTATCATAGAATAGAAGAAAATTTTAAAGCGCCGCCCGGCATGGAAGTTGAAAGTATTGAAGTACAAGTGTTTGAAAAAAATGATCGGCAGGCAAGGCTGACTAAAACCGTTGATCTGTCACTATAAAGAGCAAATCATGTTCGGTAAAAAGAAAAGAACCAAGTTTAACAATCATATCGATACATTGATCGGTACAAATACGCAAATAAAGGGCGATATCAGTTTTACCGGCGGCCTGCGGATTGACGGACGCATCAATGGAAATGTCATTGCCGGGGAAGATGAACATAGTACACTGGTATTGAGTAATGCGGGTCAAATCCACGGCAAAATTCAGGTTGCCAATGTGATTATAAACGGCATGGTAAACGGCCCCGTCATAGCAGCAAAATATCTTGAACTACAAAGCAATGCAGAGATTCACGGTGATGTTTATTATGAAGTCATTGAAGTACAGCTTGGGGCATCGGTTGACGGAAAAATGATACGCAGTGATCGAAAAATTCAAACAAACCATACACCCGCATTGATTTCTACAACATCCGAACACAAATCAAAAAATAAAGATGATTGATGTATGAACTGCACAATAACATGTGTACTCTAATAGGTTTTTATAACAATTTTCCAGATAATACTCACTGAGATCGAAGCTTCTGGCATGAACAATTCACCACTCGCATTTACCGAAAGCGCCGCTGACAAAGTCAGGCAATTAATCGAAGAAGAAGGCAATCCCACACTAAAACTTAGAGTTTTTATCAGTGGCGGCGGTTGTTCCGGCTTTCAGTATGGATTTACATTTGATGAAGTCATCAACGATGACGACATGATCACGGAAAAGAACGGTGTGCAGCTACTGGTAGATTCCATGAGTTATCAGTATCTGGCCGGCGCCGAGATTGATTATCAGGAAAACATTCAGGGTGCACAATTTGTAATCAAGAACCCTGCCGCATCAAGCACGTGCGGATGCGGCTCATCCTTTTCTGTTTGAAAGAAAATCGGAGATTTGCATGCCTAACCACGGATGACGAGTACGCTTTATTTCGTTGCTTCCGATGTCTTCAAGCCGGATAAATAGCGCCAAGTATTCGCTTTCCTTTTGCACCGGTTACTGAAGGCACGTTGCCTGGCTGCCCACAAATGGCTTGCTGTGCAAGCCAGGCAAATGCATAAGCCTCCACCCAGTCCGCCGTAACACCGAGCTCATCGGTCAGCGCCACCCTGCTGGAGGGTAATTGATTCTTAATTGTGTCGAACAACAACCTGTTATGCGCCCCACCGCCACATAAATAAACCTCATCAGTTGCCGGATAGTATTGATTGATCGCCGATACAATTGAAAGTACAGTCAGTTGCAGTAATGTGCGCTGTACATCTTCAGGAAACTCACCACCGTGCAAGTGGCGTTCCAGCCATCTGAAATTAAATAAATCTCTACCCGTGCTTTTAGGCGGAGGATTGGCAAAGAATTCATCTGCGTAGAGCTTCTCAAGCAAATCGGGAAGCACTTCTCCAGTCGCAGCCCATTGACCATTCTTGTCATAGGATTGCCCACGATGATATGCACACCATGCATCCATTAATAGATTACCCGGCCCGCAGTCAAAACCTGTTAGCGGCGCATCGACATCGAGATAGGTTATGTTGGCAATCCCGCCGATATTAACGATGATGCGCTGATGCTCCGTATCCATGAACAGCGCTTGATGAAAAGCAGGCACCAGCGGGGCTCCCTGACCGCCAGCCGCGATATCCCGACTCCTGAAGTCGGCAACAACCGTTGTCTGTGTTAATTCGGCAAGAAGCGCCGCATTAACAAGTTGTATGGTATAGCGTTTATCGTCTTGCGGGCAGTGCCGTATGGTCTGACCATGACAACCGATCGCCATTACATCCTGCAACAGGTATGAATCATTTTCAAACAGACCGCCAATAGCTTGCGCATACAGGTTAGCTAATTGATTAGCCATCAACGCAGCCCGATTCAGTTCATCGTCATTCGGATACTGCAACGCCAGCAATTTCGCCTTCAGCTTATCGTCATAAGGTAGAAAAAAAGTTTTAACCAGTCTGCGCTGTTGAAGTCCTAAATCGACCAGTACTGCATCGACGCCATCCAGGCTTGTGCCTGACATGATGCCTATATAATAAACTGATTCCAAAAGCTGACCGGACTTATAAAACTAATCCAATGCGGCGAAATGCATATTCCGGATAATATCCAACCGCGCGACCAGTGACTCGGCTTCGCTCCGAAAAGCTGAAATATCTTTCTTGGCTATAGGCGTCGCAGCCGGTAAAGCAACTTTTGCAGGATCACGCTGCACGCCACTCACTCTTAATTCATAATGAAGATGTGGCCCCGTCGCCATACCCGTCATACCTACATAACCGATGATGTCGCCTTGTTTGACTCGGGATCCATTCGCCAGTCCCTTTGCGAAACGGGACAAATGACCATAGGCTGTTTCATAGGGACCAGTATGTTTAAGAACAACCAGCTTACCATACCCCCGCTGCGTACCAACAAAATTCACCGCGCCATCCGCTGTTGCCTTGACCGGCGTTCCAGTCGGCGCGGCATAGTCTATACCCTTGTGTGCGCGCCATTCTTTGAGAACCGGATGAAAACGTGCGCTGGAAAAACCCGAGCTGATGCGTGAAAAATCGAGCGGCGCCATAAGAAAAGCCTTACGTAGACTTTTTCCGTCAGGCGAATAATAACCAAAATCACCATTGGACGATTGAAAAAAGACAGCTTGATAAGTCTTGTCTTTATTGACAAATTCTACAGCCAGGACTTTGCCAACTTTGGCATGTTCTCCATCGTTATTGATAAATGTTTCATAAACAACTGCAAAGCGATCCCCTTTGTGCAAATCACGGTGGAAATCGATGTCAGAGGCCAGAATCTCTATCATCTGCAGCGTAATCGTATTGGGAATACCCGCACTATCCGTCGCGGCAAACAAAGAACTGTTCACAACACCGGATTTCATCTGTATTTGAGTCTCAAGTTCAATTTTTTGCTCGGACATCATAAAACCATTGTCCGTCTTTTCCATCAGAAACAATTCTTCCTGACCAAAGAAATAGCGCAGCGTAACTAATTCACCGTCTGCTGTAGTTTGTGCTTGTATCGTTTTGCCTGGGACCAGCTGGCGCATTGCTCGACTGTTTCGCGCTACGCGCATGAATTCAACTTTATCTTGCGGATTGACATTCAGCCGGTCGAGTATTGCTGAAACGGTGTCGCCGCGACGAATGTTTTCCTGCTGCCAGAAAGGTTCATTCGATGTGATTTCAAGTTCAGGAATAACATCAGGTAAATACAGATCACGAACAACTTCTTCAATCGGAACGTCCTGATACAATGTAGAGCTAGGTGCTATACCAAATGCAGTCACAAAACCAAATAAGGGTATAGTGGACAGAACAATTAACCAGCGTAGTTTTTTTTTGGTCAGTCGGGATGATTTTTGCGCTAGAATTCCAGATTTGCTGCGTATTGGCATAAATCGCATGTAGGTTGGCCCCCTTTGCTTATTTAGCTTTAAAATTTATATCATGCTGCTACAAAAAATCTGTGCGATTCTAACATGAAAAATTGCAAGCCATGTACCAAAGTACAATTTACGAAATTGCGGCTTTGAACGTAAATGCATGGGTTTTGCATGCGCCAACCAGCTTCAGCGAATGTTTTTTTAAGACTTATTTATCGTGAACATATCTATCAGCCAGCATTTGGAAATCATTAAACACGGCAGCCATGAACTACTCATCGAAAAAGAATTGGAAGACAGGCTGCGCACCGGGAAACGATTACGAGTAAAAGCCGGGTTTGATCCCACCGCACCTGATTTGCATCTGGGACACGCCGTATTGCTCAACAAAATGAGACAGCTACAGGATCTGGGACACCATATTTTATTTCTGATCGGTGATTTCACCGGCATGATCGGCGATCCCAGCGGCAAAAATACGACGCGCCCTCCGCTGACACGCGAACAAGTAGTTGAGAATGCAAAATCGTACACTGCCCAGGTATTCAAAATTCTGCATCCCGAGAAAACTGAAATTGTCTTTAACTCGACCTGGATGAATCAGTTCAACGCGGCGGACCTTATTCGGTTAGCCGCTACTTATACCGTTGCCCGCATGCTTGAACGCGATGATTTTGAAAAACGCTATCGCAACAACCAGTCCATCGCGATACATGAGTTTTTATATCCGCTAGTTCAGGGTTATGATTCTGTCGCGCTAAAAGCCGATCTCGAACTGGGCGGCACCGATCAGAAATTCAACCTCCTAATGGGACGCGAATTGCAACGGCATTTTGATCAACCACAGCAATGCATACTCACGATGCCGCTTCTGGAAGGCCTCGATGGCGTCAATAAAATGTCCAAATCACTAAACAACTATGTCGGCATTACCGAAAATCCGAAGGAAATTTTTGGCAAATTAATGTCCGTATCAGACCAATTAATGTGGCGTTATATCGATCTGCTCTCATTTGAGTCCCTGGAGACCATTCGCACATGGCGCAGAGAAGTCAACGACGGTCGCAATCCAAGGGATATCAAAGTGCTTTTTGCGCAAGAAATAGTGACACGCTTCCATAGCCGCAAGGAAGCCGAAAACGCATTGATTGATTTTGAAACGCGCTTCAAGCGTGGCGCGCTACCCGAGGATATACCCGAAAAAATCCTGCACATTACCGATGATGAAATTTTTTTGACACAGCTTCTAAAACAGACCGGATTGACGGCTAGCACCAGCGAGTCGCTGCGTATGATTGAACAGGGAGCAGTGAAAATTAACGGGGATAAGATTGAGGATAAATCATTGAAACTATCTCGCGGCGCATTGATTGTCGTTCAGGTCGGCAAACGGAAGTTTGCTAGAGTAACCATCAATTAGCTTGCCCGATCTCACTACAAAAAATATACGCCGGGCAAAATGCCAGTAATACAGAATACAAGCGAAAGCAAATGAACCTTGCAAAGAATTACAAATCTAATCGATTGTTATTTTTTGATTCTCCGATTCAATTCCAATCTTCTATGACGCTTGATAAAATTTATACCTTGCAAACGGGAGTCAGCCTGAAAGTTTCTACTGAAGCACTGCAACAACTAATAGCAATGAACAGGAATGGACAAATTCTTTCAGCGTTTGAAAAAATTCGTTGCACTGCGGATTTATACGATTTTCTGACTGTTACTGTTCTTCACGGTGCTGAAGATTTGATAAAACGAAGACAACCGTGGATCAGCCAAAAAAACAAAGCCGATCTGATTGCTGCGCAGCCCGTCCCTTTCCAGGATTTCTGCCTTTTCTTCTGGAGAAATCTGGATGAAACAGATCCTGACGGTGATGAATGGAATCGCGCCATAGCAGCGGACAGTTTCAATCTGCAATTAAGTGCACTTTTAAATAAACTGCGCACCGCAGTGCAACAAAGAAAAAAGGATATGACCTTGATTGCGGATTTAAATTTTGGCTCGGCATAAAACTGATATGCCTGGATAGTTGACAACTACAGCAAATCAAAAATCAAAGTCATGCGCATTTTTCAATCAATGCGGTAGAATCACCTCCGGCACAAGTTCCGGTTATGTGATTCTCATCGCACGCAATCCGGAATTTTCCGCCTAATTCAATGATTTAGCCGACAGATCCGCATTCTTTGTATCTGTCGGCTATATCAGTATGTTCGATGTTAAAATCAATCGTAATTAAAAGGAAATTTTAATGACTGCTAATATTCCTGGATATACCTATGGCACAGCTGAAGTGGCAACTTCCCCCATCTCTGTGGATGATTTTGCGAAACTTAAGCAAGCCGCTTTGTTTGGTGAAGATGATGTACGCTATTTAAAAATGTCTCACGATATTTTGAAAGGACAAATCGAGGAAATTCTGGACGTCTGGTACGGTTTCGTCGGTTCAACACCATTTTTGCTGCACTATTTTACAAAAGCTTCGGATGGTCAACCCAATATGGATTATCTTGGCGCCGTACGCAAACGTTTCGGGCAATGGATTCTGGATACCGCCAACGCCGATTACGACCAAAGCTGGCTTAACTATCAATATGAAATCGGATTACGCCACAACAGTATAAAGAAGAATAAAACTGACGGTGTCGACTCTGTACCTATCATCAATTTACGCTACATACTCGCACTTCAGGTGCCGATCACGACCACATTGCGCCCGTTCCTGGAAAAAGGCGGCCATTCAGCACAGGATGTCGACAAAATGCAGGATGCTTGGCGTAAATCCGTACTGATGCAGGTCATTCTGTGGTCACAGCCTTATATTCGCGATAATCAATTTTAAGAAAAATAAGGAATACCATAATCGCTGTTCCTGCTTTCTTCTACATTAATTACCAGTGAATCATTTTCGGATCGGAAATGATTCACGCCTTGTCCTTTCTGCTGCCGCAACAACAATCCGACCCACTTATAAAGCGTGTGTTTCTGAATTCAGATACACCACAACCTTAACGCATGAAGCCGCGGACGCTTACAACACACGACATCATTATTGTAGGAGCAGGCGTAATCGGTCTGGCTACGGCATTGAAACTGCTGGAAAGTGGCGCCAAGGTTAGAATTCTTGAACGCGGAAAAACCGGTATGGAATCTTCTTGGGCTGGCGGGGGCATTCTCTCGCCGATTTGTCCCTGGAATTATACCGATGCCGTGACACAATTGGTCCATTACAGCACCACCTTGTTTCCTGATTGGAGCGCCACATTGCATAACGCAACCGGTATCGATCCGGAATATCATCAATGTGGCATGATTGTATTACCGCCTGTAGACATACAAAACGCCACAGCCTGGTGCGCAACGCATGGCATCAACATGCAAAGAAAAATACTGCCGATACCCCTCCCTGTTGAAGTAAATCAACACACAGCCAATGATGGTTCGGACAGTATCGAAGCTGTTGTTCTGCCCGACATCGCGCAAATCCGTAATCCGCGACTACTGCAAGCGTTGCGCCAGCGCGTGATTCAGCTTGGCGGACATCTCGTTGAAAACTGCTGCGTGCAAAACTGGAAAGTTCAGCAGAATAAAATTCTATCCATCCAATCATCATGCGGTATATTTGAAGCGGACAATTACATCATTGCAGCAGGCGCATGGAGTCAGCGGGTACTCGGCGAACATGCCTTGGGCTTGAATATTCAGCCTGTCAAAGGACAGATGTTGTTATTCAAATTTGATGCTCAGCCGCTATCAACCATCGTCGTCCAGGAGAGCCTTTATCTTATACCACGGCAAGATGGACACTTGTTACTTGGCAGTACAGTGGAAAATACCGGCTTTGATAAACGAATTACCACATCAGTCCGGCGAAAATTACTGAAACAGGCGCAGTCCATTCTACCTCAATTACATGACAGAGCTGTTATCGGCCACTGGTCCGGACTACGCCCATGTTCCCCGTTGAACATCCCGACCATAGGCCGTCATCCGGAATTGACCAATCTTTATTTGAATAGTGGTCACTTCCGCTATGGCGTAACCATGGCGCCCGCAAGCGCTGAAATTCTTACTAACACCATCACTGGCTCAACACAGCAAATTGATGTCAGTCCCTATCAATCAGGATGGTCACAATGCCATTCATCACCTTTCCCTCATACTACGCACCTTAAATAGGCCGATTACACTCAGAAATCAAGATTATCAAACTCCCCTCACCAGAATGAAAGACCAGGAGTCCTGAGTTTTAATGTATGTAAGCTGAATGGTTTTTGCAGACAGTTTCTATTCTATGCCCTTAGGCATCGGAAAAACCACCGACTCGACAACGCCACCCAGTTCCTCGATTGTCACCGCCTCACCGGTTTGCTGCGCACCAATCTGTTTAATCCTGGACAAAACCTGCTGCACCAGAATCTCAGGCGCCGATGCTCCTGCAGTGATACCGATATGGTGTTTGCCGACAAACCATTCTTCTTTCAACTGCTCAGCATTATCCACCATGTATGCCTCGACATTCGCATTCCGCGCAACTTCACACAGCCGGTTGGAGTTCGAGCTGTTCGGTGAGCCGACCACGATCGCCAGATCGCATTGTTTTACCATTTTCTTCACAGCATCCTGTCGATTCTGCGTCGCATAACAGATATCATCTTTTTTAGGACCGCTGATTTTTGGAAAACGCATCTTCAAAGCATTAACAATACGTGCGGCGTCATCAACAGACAAAGTCGTCTGCGTGACATACGCCAGATTGGACTCATCCTTGACTTGCAGCTTCTGAACATCCTCTTCCGTCTCGACAAGATACATACCTGTATCGCCGCCTTCAATCTGCCCCATCGTGCCTTCAACTTCAGGATGGCCTTGATGGCCGATCATGACAATTTCCTTGCCCTCCTTGCGCATTTTTGCGACCTCGACATGCACTTTTGTCACTAGCGGGCAAGTGGCATCAAATACCTTGAGTTTACGTTCAGCGGCCTCGCGACGTACGGCATGTGAAACACCATGCGCGCTGAAAATCAGAATGCTGTTTTTGGGCACTTCATCGAGATTCTCAACAAAAACCGCCCCCTTTCTCTCCAGATCTTCAACCACAAAGCGATTGTGCACCACCTCGTGGCGTACATAAATCGGCGCACCATGCAGCGAAAGTGCACGTTCGACAATTCCAATGGCGCGAT
>JADZAR010000098.1 GCA_020852475.1 Nitrosomonas sp. | reverse complement strand
GCGTCACTTTCGTAGCAGTCCTGTGCGTGATTGATCGCCGGTGCGGAAAAACGGGTGATATGGCAAAGCGTGCCGTTGCGATCGAGTAGCGCCGCCTTGACCGATGTGGTGCCCAGATCAAGGGCAATAGCCGTCACTGCTCCAGCCATGCCTGACATCGTGTGACCTCCTGCGCGCAGCGCGCGGCATCCCAGTGCAATACGCCGGAAATGCTTCCGGCGATCCGGTGCAGGTCGGTTGCGGTCAATTTCGCCAGAATCAGCAGCGGCATGCGGCGGCGCAGCGCATCGTCGAGATGGACGACCATTTCATGGGCGGCGCAGTGCAGCAAGTCGGCGGTGATAAACGGCAGTGACGGCACGATGCGTTCGATCAGAGCCGGGTGGTGCGCGATCGTCCGCAGGATTTCCGCGACGTTGCCGCCATGACGCCGGATAAGCCAGAAAGCGCTTTCTCGGTCAACGCCGAATTGAACGGCCTGTTCTTGCATGGCCTGCGACCACGCCGGAAAATCCACCGATGATTCACGCGGATACCAGGGGAAAAGACGCCCCTGTGTTGCGCAGGGGCGCGGAATATTCAGCATCGTGCAGACGCGATCGACGATTTGCGCGGCATCCTGACGCGCCGAAGTCAGTTTGCCGCCGATCGAGTAATGCGCACCATTGCCTGCCGTTTTCAGTTCCCAGTCGCGGCTGATCGATGATGGTGCGGCGGCTGCTTCAGCCGCGGATGGGGATTTCAGTACCCGTAAACCGGCAAATGCGCCGATGATGTCCGCTTGCGACCAGGATTTTTTCAGATATGTGTTTGCCGCGTCGAGCAGGTAGGCGATCTCCGCACGGTCGATTTCAATGGCATCCAGCGCGCCGTGATAAGCCGTGTCAGTCGTACCGAGCAGCGTCAGTCCATACCAGGGAATCACAAAAAACACGCGTCCGTCCGATGGCGCGGTGAGCAGCAGCGCTTCATCCTTCAGCAGCGGCGGCAAAATCAAATGAATCCCTCGTGTCAGCCGGCAATCGTTTTTGATCTGTTGATCGGCGGCCTGCCAGCGGCCTGTGGCAAAAACAATTTGCCGCGCACGGATTTCACAGGACTGATTGGTCGGCATATCCACCAGTTCAGCGCCGCATACTTGCCCGTTTTCTTCAATCAGCCGGGTGAGCTGGCAGTAATTGACGCAAACCGCGCTGGCCTGGATCGCGCCGTCGACCAGTTCGAGTACCAGCCGCGCATCGTCGGTCTGCGCATCGGCATAGGTGAATCCACCTTTCAGCGCTGCGGCATTGAGCAGGGGGAAGCGTTCGGCAAACCGATGGCGCGAGAAGAAGCGATGTCGTCTGCTCGACGCCTGACCGGCCGCCAGCAGATCGTACAGCATCAACCCCAGTTTCATGCGCAACAGGCCTACGCGGCTGTGCGCATACACCGGCACACCGAAGCGCAAGGGCCAAACCTGGTGTGGTGCGGCTTTGATCAGCATTTCACGCTCCGCCAGCGTTTTGCGCACGAGCCTGAATTCGAATTGTTCCAGATAGCGCAGGCCGCCGTGTACCAGTTTGCTGGAAGCGGATGAGGTCGCGCCGCCCCAGTCACCCTGGTCAATCAGCGCGACTTTGAGACCGCGCAATGCGGCGTCGTAAGCTGTCCATGCGCCGTAAATGCCGCCGCCGCAGACGAGCAGATCAAAGGAACGATGGCAAAGTGAGGAAGGGTTACGGTTCATTCGCTATGCATGGGTCGTTTAGGTGGCGTTCAATACGCCGCCGGGATCGTCTTGCATCGCCTTGCGCAACCGGATGGCCTTGTCCGGCACATCGCTGATGAGTATGTCGACGCCCAGCCGCAACGCTTTCTGGATATCCGCATCGGTGTTGCAGGTATACACCGCGACGCATTTGTGTTGCTTGCGCAGCAGGGCGAGCAGGGATGGGTCGAGCAGCGCGATGGGCAGACAGAAGCCGGACAAAAAAGGATTGTCGTTCAATGCCTGCTGCACATCATGGGCCGAGTGATGATCGTCGAGGTTGTAGATCAGCTGCGCCCGGGGATTCAATCGATGCGCATATACGAGACTGGGCAGATTAAACGAGGAAATCATGATGCGCTCATCCGGCGGGGCGACCAGCGCCAGTGTTAGTTGCATTTTCTTTTCATGCCGCGACACGGATTCCCAGTCGCGATTCTTGATTTCGATCAGCAGGCGACAGCGCCGGCGATAGTCGTTGAGAAACGTCTTCAGCGTCATGATGCCCTCGTCGTTGGTCTGCGGAAAAGGCAGGGTTTTCAGCTGCACATAATCAAAATCATCGATCCGCTTGTCCGGAAAACCGATGCGGTTGAGGTGCCGGTCATGCCAGAGCACGGCGATCGCATCGTGGCTGAGCTGTACATCGGTTTCGATGCCGTCAATGGCGTATGCGAGCGCCTGGTCAAAAGCCGCCCGGGTATTTTCCATCGCCTCCGCGCTTGCGCCACGGTGCGCAAAAATCAGGCACTTGCCGGACTCTGGTTTTATGCCGGTTTCCACGTTATCCATCCTGCGCACAAGACACGATGGACAGACCGGTCGAAGCCGGGGGAAGCCGGTTACTGATCGGCGGCAGACCGCAGCAATGCGATAATGGCTTCATCTTTGGCAATATCCAGCGCCGTTTTTCCACTACTGCTTTTAATGGAAAGATCCGCACCATGTTCAAGCAATAATTTCACCGCATCGATATGCTCGTGCAATGCCGCCCACATCAGCGCGGTAACGCCGTCTTCATTCTGCGCATTTATTTGCGCACCTTTTTCCAGCAAGACTTGAAGCACCGGAAAATGACCGTTTTGCGCCGCCAGAATCAGCGGCGTAAATCCGGTTCTGGCTTTGTGATCGATTTTTGCGCCGTGTTCAAGCAGTAACCGGACGATTTCCGTTTGTCCCATCAGCGCGGCCAGTGTCAATGCCGTTGCATCGTTTTTGTCCGCCTGCTCCAGGTCGATGCCTTTTTCCAGCAAAGCTTTGACGATTTCAACATAGCCGTTCTGCGCGGCGACATGCAATGGTGTGGTGTTGTTGATAGCGATCAGCTTGACGGAAGCATTTCTGTCCAGCAGGGTGCGCACGATTGCTGCATGACCGTTGCGCGCCGCCATGTATAGCGCGGTGGTACCATCGATGGCCTGCGTATCGATCTTGGCGTTTCTGGCCAGCAGCATGTCAACTATTTTTCCATGACCGGCCAGCGCAGCCAGCATCATTGCCGTCAGCTTCTGTTCCGTCTGCAAATTGACATTGGCGTTTTTGTCCAGCAGGGCGGCAACGATTGTCTCATAACCACCCTGTGCCGCGAGCATCAGTGCGGTGATGCCATCAGTCGTCTGCAAATTGACTTTCGCGCCTTTTGTCAGCAGCGACAGGGCTAGAGCTTCATGGCCATTTTTAGCCGCAACAATCAGTGCCGTTGCACCACCGGCATTCTGGGTGTCGAGTTGTGCATTGTTATTCAACAGCAAATCGACAATATCCGCGTGACCATGTTGCGCGGCCACGATCAGCGGCGTAAAGCCTTTGTCATTCTGCAGATTGGGATCAATTCCCTTATCGAGCAGTTCCTGTACCGTTTGTATTTTTCCGTTGAAGGCTGACTTGAACAATTCTGTCTGATCGTCCGAGAAGTCGGTGGCGGTAACACCCATTGCGTTACGTTCGTAGGCGAAACCAGCGCCGGTCTGGACGCATAAAATAATCGCCACGCATAAAAGTGCGGGTAATTTTAAGTAATGGCTCAATTTCTCAGTATAATTCATGAAGCTAACCTGTCTGCTGTTTGTTCTGTCTGCTGTATTTGTTGTTGGCATCTTTTGTTAATCTGATCTTTTGTTGAGGAAATGCATGCGCGTTCAGCCGCAAGCCGTCTATTTTAACCCAGAAATCCGGTTCAATCGTTCCAGTTTGCCGGATGTTGGTCATAAGTTTTTGTTTCCGTGGTGATTGACCGGGAAGTCATGGATTACATCATTCCGGATTGGCCGGCGCCGGAGCATGTGAGGGCGCTTTTTACCACGCGCAGCGGCGGTGTGAGCGAAAATACCGGTGGTGCTTATGCATCGCTGAATCTCGGTATGCATGTCAATGATAACCCGGATCATGTGCTGGCGAACCGGCGATTGTTGCGACAGCATCTGCCGAATGAACCCCAGTGGCTTGAACAGGTGCATGGCGTCGATCATATTCGGGTCGAACAGGTTGTTGTCGGGCCGCTGCGGGCGGATGCGGCGTTAAGCCGCAGCCCTGACGCAGTATGCGCGGTAATGGTTGCGGATTGCCTGCCGGTGTATTTATGCGATAGCGCGGGAACCGCCGTCGGTATTGTCCATGCCGGGTGGCGCGGACTTTCAGCCGGTATTGTGGAAAAATCCGTAGCAGGGATGCGCATCGAACCGGAGCGAATGATGGCCTGGCTGGGACCCGCTATCGGCCCGGCGCATTTTGAAGTCGGCGATGAAGTCAGGGCGATTTTTGTTGACCATGACCCGCATGCGGCGATCGCTTTTAAACCGGCAAGCACCACAGCGGAACCGGAATCGGGCCCGAAAACAAAGTGGTACGCCGATATTTTTCAGCTTGCGCGTCTGCGCTTGCTGGCTGCCGGTGTTAACCGGATATATGGCGGCGACGTCTGTACTTACAGTGATCCAACGCGCTTCTTTTCCTACCGCCGCGATGGCGTAACCGGCCGCATGGCTGCGTTGATATGGCTTGAATCTTTTTGACATGATTCGCCAGGTCTTAAAAGCCTCGAAAGTTCCGAAAAAAACCGCAGGATCATTGATTTTTTCTAGGTCAGCAGCCTGCAAAAGCGTATAATCGCGCCTTTCTTTTTGAATTGTTTATGTCAACGCTTTCCTGGATTGTTCTTGCCAGCTTCGTCGGTGGTGTGCTGAGTCTGTTGTTTGCCGCCGTGCTTGCGCTCAATATGCGCACTGCATGGGTTTCAAAGCTGGTTTCCTTCGCTATCGGCGCATTGCTGGGCGCCGCATTTCTCAGTACGCTGCCGGAAGCTTTCGAGCTTTCGGAAGAACCCGCCCAGGTTACACTGCTGGTGCTGATCGGTATTTTATTGTTTTTCATCCTGGAAAAGCTGGTGCTCTGGCGGCACTGTCACTTTGAGGATTGCGAAGCGCACGATCCGACTGCTGCCGTGACAACAGCCGCGATCGGTCATGGTCCTAATCAAACGCATGATCACGATCACGGGCGCAGCGGTATGATGATTGTGATCGGCGATACTTTTCACAACTTTGTCGATGGCATTCTCATCGCAGCCGCTTTCATGGTCGACGTGCAGCTTGGCATCATCACATCCATCGCCATCATCGCGCATGAAATACCGCAGGAAGCCGGGGATTTTATCATTCTGCTTAACTCCGGATATACTCGTGGCAAGGCATTTCTGCTGAATTTGCTGTCCAGCTTTGCAACCCTGGTCGGCGGGGTACTCGCTTATTTCATGCTCGATGCGCTGGACTTTCTCGTTCTGCCGCTATTGAGCCTTGCTTCGGCGAGCATGATTTACGTGGCTTTGTCCGATCTTATTCCTGGTCTGCACAAGCGTCCTGAGATCGGCGCGACGATTCAGCAGGTCAGCCTGATTCTGCTCGGCATCGGCGTCATCTGGTTCATCGGTCTGTTTGCGGACGGACACTGATTTCTAAACGCGTGAAGCGTCACGATAGATCATTCGGATAACTTCCGACTCTCCCAGCCCGCGGCACATCATGGGCTGAATCCATCAGGTCTTGCTGATTAACCGGGTGTTAGCGATCCGCTCACCAGCCATGTACGTTAACAGCCTATTAAAAAGATCGCCATCCGACTGTGATGTGTCGATGTCGATCAGCCCATTCACCGGTAGGTCGCCACTCGCCGCTCTGTAATTTCGCGGCGTGGTTGGCCGGTACTTCATCCGCCAGCTACAACACTCACCCGGAATTACCCTGACCTGCTTGAATAGCGCGTTTTTTTACTTCTGGAAAATTAGATGACTCCTGCGTACAATTCTTTTACGGCAATTTTTTCTCAAGTTATCCCAGATGATTGAATCTTAAATGAATTGCTAATTTCTTTCATCCGATGTGAACGCTGGTCTCATACATTTTTTCCAGATTATCCTCTTGTTGTCATGCATTTTAAGAGGATCCGGCTGGCATCGAGAATAATGGTACTACCTTGTATATGCAGGTATTCTGAAAACGGCAGACACATTGAATCTTCATCGATAAAGGAAAGGAGCGTCTATGATAGGGCAGTCACCCGCTTTTCTTGAAATGCTGCGATATATTGAAAAAATGGCGCGCTGTGATGCGCCGGTTCTGATTGAAGGTGAAACAGGCACGGGAAAAGAATTGGTGGCGCGCGCCATTCATTATGGCGGCGCCCGCAGTGAAAGCCCGTTTATACCGGTGAACTGCGGTGCTATCCCTGATGCCCTGATCGAAAATGAATTGTTTGGCCACAAACGCGGTGCTTACACCGATGCGCAGTCGGATGATCCCGGTTTGATCACGCATGCCCGGCATGGAACACTTTTTCTGGATGAAGTGGATGCCTTGTCTTCCAAAGCGCAGATCGTATTATTGCGGTTCTTGCAGGATCAGCAATACCGTCCTCTGGGGGGTGCGCAAATACTGTCTGCGGATGTGCGCGTCATAGTCGCCAGCAATGTAAATTTGACCCGGCTGGCGGAACAGGGCGCATTCCGCCTTGATTTACTGTTCCGCCTCAAGATTATGTACCTGAAGCTGCCACCATTGCGCGAGCGGCAGGGGGATGCCGCGCTGCTGGCAAACCATTTCCTGCAGATGTGCGCGCAGCGTTTTGGGTACGGTGACAAGACACTGCATCCGGATACGCTTGCCTGGTTTGAACAATATTACTGGCCGGGCAATATCCGGGAACTGGAGAATCTGATTTGCCGTGAGTATCTGCTCGAAGATAGCGCGGTTATTCGTATTAAAGCACCCCAATTCAATGTGACCGAGCGGCGTAGCGGTAAAGACCGGCGGCAATCCACCCTGACCAGCGAAGCTTTTAACGCGGCTAAAAACCATGCGATTGCCAAGTTTGAGCAGTGCTATCTTGCCGAGGCCCTGGCCAAGGCGCAAGGCAATGTGACTAAAGCTGCAAAACTGGCGGGCAAGGAACGGCGCGCGTTCGGCAAACTGCTAAAAAAATACAGCCTGGACAAAAGTCTTTATTATCATTAACAACCGTGCAAAGGTCTCTGTTGATCTTGGTCTGAAACAGGTTCCAGGCGCACATTGCCACATGCCGCCTGCCTGAATTGTCATTCGTATTCCATTCACAATAACCGGGTCAGATTTGCCCCGGAAGTGGGTCAATCATTGACTTTCTTTGTCTGTAGCGCTTTCTGCTGATCTAAATGATGCTTTGTTCCTGACTGGATGGCTATCAACAGACCCGCCCGCTGGCAGAGTAAGATTCATATTAAATAAATAGATCATAGGCTTAATATAAATCCGAATTCTGGCATGCTTCTTGCATCATTTCTAACTGAAGTACTGATAAAAGCATGATCAGTTTCCTTGGAGCCGGCAGCAGAGAATCTTGACAATGTGAGAAATGATAAGCCAGTACCGGATAGGAATCATCTGCAGAATGCAGTTTTGCAGTATTGGCGGAATAACCCGAATGCGGCTGATTCATTGCAGGGAATCATCAATTGGTGGTTACCGAAGCAAGGGTATGAAAAAGTGGCTATGGAAAGTGCCTATCAGGCGCTTGAGCAGTTAGTAGCGGCGGGTGTGGTGGAGAAAGTGCTGCTGGTGGATGGTACTGTGCTCTACCGGTTGATTGTCCGTGTTGAAGAGTGATCGTAATCTTTCAGGAGGAACGCATGGCAAATGTGAGTTGGTCATTATCGATTCAAGTGGCGGGCGGTCCGACAGTCTCCGCAAGAGAAGGGCCCATTACGGCAGAGGCGATGGATCGCATTGAGGTGTCGATTGCAAGTGGCGAAGTAGACAAAACCGTCGATTTGCAGCCAGGTCCCGCCAGTGGCATACATGTGTTGCTGATCAAGTCGAATCAGTATGGAGACGGCACCGAGATTACCTTTAAAGTGAGTGATGGCGCCACCGATAGTCCCGCGCTGACTCTGGCGGGGCCGCAGTTTTACTCGGGTGGGGCTGTCATGCTCCTGGGTCTGGATCCGCAGTCCCTGAAATTTTCCAATGCCAGTGCCGATCCGGCCGAGATTGAAATTTTCATCGCGCGTGATGCGACACCCTGATTATCTTTCTCTTGATTGGAGCGTTTGATATGCCTATTGCGTTAACTTATCCCGGTGTTTATATCGAAGAAATTCCCAGTGGCGTGCGGACGATTACGGGTGTCGCCACTTCCATCACTGCTTTTGTCGGTGCGTCACGCCGTGGGCCGATTGACACGGAAGCGCCTGTTCGCGTACAGAGTTTTGCTGAATTTGAGCGGAATTTCGGAGGGTTGTGGCGGCAAAGCCCGATGACGTATGCGGTCAATCAATTTTTCCAGAATGGCGGTTCTGATGCCTTGATCATACGGGTCATCAATGGTGGCGCGGCGGCTACCGGATCGGCTGACACACTCAATTTGGAAGCGGCCTCGCCCGGTGACTGGGGAGAACAGCTCCGGGTCCGCGTCGACCACAACACTCGCCCCGAAATCGGTGTGGAAGAACTGTTCAACCTGACGATTCGCGATACAACGACAGGCGCGACCGAGCGTTTTCTCAATATCTCCGTTTTGGCTACACATCCACGTTATGCAGGCCGGGTGTTTGAGCAGGAATCCAGACTTGTCCGGCTCGCGGCACCCGTACCGGTCACCCGTCCTGCCGCAACGCCGGATGCCGCAGCGGGTGTCGACCCCATGACGGTGACGCCCGGTTCTATTGCATTCAATGCCGATGGCGATGATGGTACAGTTATTTCGGATAACGAAGTCTCCGCGCCTGCGCTGGAAACCAGTAAGTGCGGTATTTGGGCGCTGGAAAAAGCCGATCTCTTCAATTTATTGTGCATTCCGCCCTTTTCGTTTGAAGCAACGGGCGATATCGGCGCCCAGACACGGACGGCGGCCGTCAGCTATTGCCGTACCCGCCGCGCGTTCTATATCGTCGATCCGCTGACTGCCTGGGACGAGCCGTCTGATCTCATTGCCGGCGCAAACAGTCTGGATGGCGCGACCTGGGGGTTGGCGCGCAGTGAAAACGCCGCGGTTTATTTTCCGCGATTACGCAGCCCTGATCCTCTGCAGGAAGGACGATTGGCGGAGTTTGCACCCTGTGGCGCGATTGCGGGTGTTTTTTCACGTACCGACAGTCAACGCGGTGTCTGGAAAGCACCGGCCGGGATGGATGCAGTGCTCAATGGCGTATCCGAATTAACAGTCAAGCTGACCGATGGGGAAAATGGCCAGCTCAACCCACTCGGGGTGAATTGCTTGCGGGTTTTTCCGGTAACCGGTCGTGTGGTGTGGGGTGCGCGTACGCTGCGTGGCGCGGATTCCCTGGCGTCCGAATGGAAATACGTGCCGGTGCGGCGAATTGCGCTGTTTATCGAGGAAAGCCTCTATCGGGGTACGCAATGGGTCGTGTTCGAGCCCAACGATGAGCCGTTGTGGGCACAGATACGCCTGAATCTCGGCGCCTTCATGCAGAATCTGTTCCGCCAGGGCGCCTTTCAGGGCAGCTCCCCGCGCGAAGCCTATTTCGTTAAATGCGACAGGGAAACGACCACCCAGAATGACATCAACCTGGGAATCGTCAACATCATTGTCGGATTCGCTCCCCTGAAACCGGCTGAATTCGTCGTCATCAAACTCCAGCAAATGGCCGGACAAATCGAAACTTAAGGAGAACAATCCATGGCTCAGTTCAGTGTCAACGCATCGCGTTTCGATCCTTACAAAAACTTCAAATTCCGTGTGAAATGGGATGGCCGTTATGTCGCGGGAATCAGCAAGGTCGGCGCGCTCAAGCGTTCGACCGAACTGGTTGAGCATCGCGAAGGCGGTGATCCCTCCACGTCGCGCAAATCGCCCGGCCGCAACAAATATGAGGCGATTACGCTCGAGCGCGGCGTGACCCATGACACCGAGTTCGAAAAATGGGCCAACAAGGTCTGGAATTTCGGTTCCGGATTGGGGGCTGAAGTCTCGCTCAAGGATTTCCGCAAGGATCTCATTATCGAGGTCTACAACGAAGCCGGGCAGCTGGCGATTGCCTATAAGGTTTTTCGGTGCTGGGTGTCCGAATATCAAGCCCTGCCCGATCTCGATGCGAATGCCAACGCCGTCGCGATTCAGACGATCAAGCTCGAAAACGAAGGCTGGGAGCGTGATTATGAAGTCACCGAGCCGACGGAGCCCGGCTTTACCGAGCCTGCCTGAGTGCTGTTATGCTGAATCTCTCTCCGGCACAGATACTGGAAGTATGGGAAAGTGGCGCAAGGCGGCATCCACTGGATCGTGCTCTATTGCTCCTGCACCGGATGCAGCCGGATATGGTGTTGCCGGATCTGGCTGATTTGTCCATCGGCCAGCGTGACCAGCTATTGCTGACTTTGCGCCGCCAGTTGTTTGGCCGTGAATTGCCGGGTTATATCGATTGTCCTGGTTGCAGGACGCGACTGGAATTTATGCTGGATACGGAAGCATTCCGCAGCACGGTCAATGATCATCCGGTTGAAGTGGATGGACTGTGCGTCCGCCCGCCCACCAGCCGGGATCTGGCCAGTGTGATGAAAGAATCCGATCCTGAGCAGGCGGCTTACCGCTTGGCGCAGCGATGCTGTGCAGCCGTGGCGGTGGAATCAGCGCATGAATTACCGGTATTAAGCACTGCTCAGGCCGCAAAAATTGAATCCATACTGGCTGAAATCGATACGGCGGCTGATAGCGTGCTGGATTTTAGCTGTACGCACTGCCATCACACCTGGCAAACACCGTTCGATATCGGCGATTATCTGTGGCGTGAGATCGAGCGCTATGCGGGCAAGCTCATGCATGATATCCACATGCTTGCTCTCGCCTATGGCTGGAATGAGCATGACATACTCGAACTGAGCGATGTCCGCCGCGCAGCCTACATTGACCGGGTGCTGGCATGAGCGGCTATTTCCAGCGGTTGATCGCACGCAGCATGGGCGCGGGATCGGATGTGCGTCCGCTGTCGCCTCAACCCTATGCGAATTTGGCGCATGAAAAATCGCCAGCCGGTAACGGCGCGCCGCTCACCGTTATCAATACACCGCGCTCAGCAAGTGCCGCGGAGGTGGCCAATCCCGCGGCCAGACGCAGGGTGTCACCGGCGGAAACAACGGGCGTAACTGACACGCCAGATGCAGCTGACGCTGCGAACGCAAACGATTCGTTCGATTCGTCCGTTTCGTCCGTTTCGATATGGCGGCATACTGATGCATCCGCTGTGACGGACGGCATGTCTGGCGCCCGGACAACAGCGAGCGGCGCAGCGATGAATGCATTGTCCGGTAGCATCAGCGGGACAATGCCGCAGAATTCGTCACCCGCGATCGTGAATCGTCAGTCGCTGCCGGCGCAGCATGCCATCAGCCGTGAAGAAGCGGTTGTCAGACCGACCGAACAGACGGCGCAACGCGCAACAGCAAAAGCAGCCGAAGCCGAAGCATTTCATCTGATGCCGTTACAATCACCTTCATTAGCGCACAATACCGTTTCACCCCCAACGGGTGCCTCGTTTTCGTCATTTTTTCCGGCGCGCGCCAAAACAACCGCGCCGTCACAAACGCATTTATCCGCATCAAAGCAGTATAGCCATCACGCTGCGGTATCTGAATCACCCATGATACAGGTAACGATCGGACGCATTGAGATTCGTGCTGCTGTGGCTTCTGCGTCTGCCCGGAAAACGTCAGTCAGATCGCCGGCAATGAGTCTGGATGACTATCTTAAACAGCGCAATGGAGGGCGGCGATGAGCAACGCACTGGCGATTGCAACGATTACCACAGCCTTGGCGCAAATTGTCCGGACTGCCGTGCAATCGATATTGCCGGGCGCGGATGTGTTGACCGAGCGGCCTGACAGTACATTGTTGGCCCAACCGCGTGTCCGGTTGTTCCTGTATCAGGTGTTGCCCAGCAGCGCGCTCAGGAATAACGATCTTCCCACGCGCACAGCCGACGGCCATTTGATGAAGCGGCCTGTGGCTGCACTGGATCTGTATTATCTGTTGGCATTCTATGGCAGCGAAAGCAATCTCGAACCGCAGCGGATGCTCGGTGCAACCGTGCGTGATATGCATGCGAAACCGGTTCTGATGCGGCAGATGATTGAAGATGCCATTGCCAGTGAATCCTTTCTGGCGGCATCCAATTTGGTCGATGCGGTGGAACAGATCAAATTTACGCCGCTGTCTTTATCCCTGGAGGAGCTTGCAAAACTCTGGTCGGTATTTTTTCAAGCACCCTATGTCTTGTCAGTGGTTTATCAGGGTACGGTTGTTTTGATCGAGAGCGAGGAAAGCCCATTGACGCCAATGCCCGTTCTGCGACGCGGCGCGGATGATCGGGGTGTTCGTGTTCTGCTGGGTCCGTTTCCAACGATCGACACTATTCATGTCGGCGCACCCGAAGACGCTGCGCAACGTCCGCGCGCGGCTTCCTACCCCAGTGCGCAACTGGGCACGCTGTTGACCATCACCGGGCGCAATCTTGCCGGGGAAAGTGTTCAGGTACGATTTAACCATACACGCTTGCCCGTCACGAGAACGTTGACGATTCCGCCCGGCGACCGTTCAGGTTCCGAATTGACAGTGATGCTGGCGGACGATGCACCGGCGCAAACCGACTGGGCTGCCGGACTTTATACCGTCGTCGTGATAGTGCAAAACGGGGCTGCCGAACATACCAGCAATCAGTTTCCGTTATCGTTTGCACCGAAGATAAACGGAATAACGCCGCCTAATCCGGTTGCGCGCGATGGCGGCGGAAATGTGGCGCTGACGATTGCCTGCGGCCCTGAGGTGCGTCCTGCGCAGCGTGTGGCATTGCTCATTGCCGATCGGGAAGTGCTCGCGCAGGATCATCCCGTTGATACGGATACTTTGCAGTTCATCGTTGAGACCGCGCCGGTTGTGACGGATGCGCTCGTGCGGCTGCGCATTGACGGGGTGGACAGCTTGCCGTTTATACGTCTGACAGCACCTCCGCCTCGTCTGGTTTTCGATGACAATCATAGGGTTACCATCCTATGAGCGACCTTGCGACCTGGCATAGAACCAATGATGAATACCTGTCAGCCGCGCTGGTCTGGTTACGGCTGAGACTGACGCGTTTGATCGAGCAGCAGCAAACGGGGAGCGTTGTGCCATCGACTGCAGAAACAGCTACGATCAGCGATGCGCAAATCGAGCAGGCCGCGGTAACCATGCAACATGCGGCGACGCCGGATTTGTCGCCTGCACTGGTTATTTTGAGTCACCGGCTGGGATTGGGGCAGTTTGAGGCGCAGGTTTTGTTGTTGTGCGCAGCCATGGAGTTTGATACGCGCATGGGTGCGCTCTGTGCTCAGGCGCAAAATGACGCGGCATGTTCTTATCCGACTTTTGCGCTGGCGCTGGCTTTGTTTGATGATCCTGTGTGGGAGGCGCTTTCTCCGGAACGCCCGCTCCGTTACTGGCAGTTGATCGAGATTAATCAATCGGCGGCACAGCCGCTGACGGTCAGCGCATTACGCGCGGATGAGCGCGTGGTGAACTACATCAAGGGACTGAATTATCTGGATGACCGGCTAAAACCATGGGTTGTGTCCATGACCGGTACCGTGGATGCGTTACCGCCTTCTCAACAGCAGCAGGCCGAAAACATCATCCGTTACATCCGCGCGGCTGCGCACGAATGGCCCATTGTGAATTTGCTCGGCGCGGATTCAGCCAGTAAACGCGCGATTGCCAAACAGGCCGCACAGGCGTTGGGGCTGAATGTTTATCGACTGTCCGCCGAAGTATTGCCGGTTTCATGGCGCGAATTGGAAACATTTGCGCGGCTGTATCAGCGTGAAAGCTATCTGCTGCCCATTGCGCTGTATTTGGAAGCGCCGGACGATGACAAAGCGCTGACCGCGGTCAATCATTTTCTGGTCAGATCCAGTGGTCTGGTATTCATTGATACGCGGGAATTCCGGTTGCAGATAGAACGGGATGTCCTGACGATCGATATCGCAAAACCGGCTGCAGCGGAACAGGCAACCCTGTGGCAGCAGGCGTTGGGCCAGCAGGCGGGTTCCATGCCCGCGCTGCTGGCCGGGCAATTCAATCTGAATGCGGCTGAAATACAGCGTATCGCCCATAGCGCTTCAGGTGCGGCCGCGTATACGGCGGCACCTGCTGCAGATGATGGAGCGTCATTCCGGGATAGCGTTTGGCGTACCTGCCTGATCACTGTCCGCCCGCGCCTGGATACACTGGCGCAACGGCTGGATGTGAAAGCGCGGAGCTGGGAAGACCTGGTATTACCGGATGCGGAAAAGCATGCGCTGCAGCAAATCATGAATCAGGTGGGCCAGCGCCACCTTGTGTATGATCAATGGGGATTTGGCCGCAGAATGAGCCGTGGATTGGGCATCAGCGCGCTATTTGCAGGGGAGAGCGGTACCGGTAAAACACTCGCGGCCGAAGTGATCGCGCACCAATTGAGACTCAATCTTTATCGCATCGATCTGTCGCAGGTTATCAGCAAATATATTGGAGAAACCGAGAAAAATCTGCGCAAACTGTTCGATGCTGCGGAAGATGGTGGCACTATCCTGTTTTTTGACGAAGCGGATGCCCTATTCGGCAAGCGCAGCGAAGTCAAGGACAGTCATGACCGCTACGCCAATATCGAGATCAACTATCTGTTGCAGCGCATGGAGGCTTACCAGGGGCTCGCGATTCTGGCCACCAATATGAAAAATGCACTTGATACTGCATTTATGCGCCGCTTGCGCTTCATTGTCAATTTCCCGTTTCCGGGTATTCCTGAACGCAAAAGGATCTGGGAAACCGTTTTTCCCGAGGAGACCGACAAGGAAACATTGGATTACGCGCGTCTGGCGCGCTTCAATCTGACGGGTGGCAGTATCCAGAACATCGCGATCAATGCCGCCTTTCTGGCCGCGAGCGAAGAGAGTCGCGTAACCATGCCTTTGATTCTGGAAGCGGTGCGCAGTGAATTTCGGAAACTGGAGAAACCGATTAACGAGGCTGAGTTCCGGTTTATACACGCGGTGGAGGTGAAGGCATGAATATCAACCTGCATATCGATCGGCTGGTGCTGGATGGCCTTGATTTTCCGCCTGAGCAGCAACACTTGCTGCAAACCAGTGTAGTGCATGAATTGACCCGGCTCTTGAGCGAGGGGGGATTAACGCCGCATCTTGCCGGGGGCATTGCCCTGGCACGGTTGTCCGCTGGCGATATCCAGGTAACGGGCAACTGCCCGGCGCAACTGGGCCGGCAAATTGCGCAATCGGTCTATGGAGGCATGGGTCATGAATAAAACGGATGCGCAGCCTGTTAGAACGGCAGGTTTTTTACCGCTTAATCAGGGTGTTCGAAGTGCTCAGGGCATACTGCAACGCAAGTGCGCGTGTGGCAATCATACGATTGCAGGCGGGGAATGCATGGCGTGCAACCGGAAAAAACAAGCTTTGCAGCGCAAGGCATCTGAGCGGAATCCGGCATCCGGAGCTGAGGTTTCGTCTATCGCGCCGCCTATCGTTCACGCCGTTCTGCGCTCATCCGGTCAACCGCTTGATTCGCAGACGCAGGCTTTGATGACACGCAAATTCGGACAGGATTTCAGCCGGGTGCGGGTGCATACCGATACACAAG
>JADZAR010000097.1 GCA_020852475.1 Nitrosomonas sp. | reverse complement strand
TGAGAAAAGAAGTGGAGCGGCGCGAAATGCATGACAATATCAAACTGGGCCCGGGCGGCATCCGTGAAATCGAGTTCGTCACGCAAGTGTTCCAGCTGATACGCGGCGGACGGGATGTCGATCTGTGTGTCCGGCCAACGCTGGAAGTTTTGCAACGCCTGCAGAAAAAACAGCAACTACCGCACCAGACAGTCGCCGAACTGGTCGACGCCTATCATTTCCTGCGCAAGCTGGAACATCGCCTGCAATACCTGGATGACCAGCAAACCCAGACACTGCCCGGCAATCCGGATGATCGGCAACGCATCGCCACTGCCATGGGTTTCGAGGATTACAGCAGTTTCATGCAGCATCTGGATGTACACCGCATGAATGTCACGCATCACTTTGAATTCATTCTTGCAGCGCCCAAAAAATCACCCGCGCACGATGTGCTGTCGCAGCTCTGGCAGCCACAAACCGACGATGCGGCTAAAACAGAAGCGGCGGCATCGCAGCTCAGCACACTGGGTTTCGCCGAGCCCGCAAAAATCTCCGGCCGGCTGCAACAGTTCTACCAAAGCCACTTTTTTCATCAACTGCCGCAATCCAGCCAGCAAAAAATCAACCTGCTCATGCCCGTACTGATCGAGGTCATTGCCCGCTTCCCACCGGTTGAAATAACACTCGAGCGCATGCTGAAATTACTGGAAATCATCAGTCCGGAGAAATTCACACCGGCATCCTATCTGACACTGCTGCTGGAACACCCCGACACATTGCCGCGTGTGGCAAAACTGATCAGCATCAGCCAATGGGCCAGTGACTATCTGGGCCGGCATCCCATCCTGCTCGACGAGCTGCTACGGCATCAGGAACCCAACCCCCTGCCCGACTGGAGCGCACTCAGGAATGAACTGATCGATCAGCTCAACCACGTCAACAAACCGAAAAGTGACGTGACCGGGTGGCAAATGGACCATTTGCGTCACTTTCAGCACGCACAGGTCTTTCAACTGCTGGTCAGCGACCTTGAAGGCGCGATGCAGCTCGAAACGCTGAGCGACCACCTGACCGCGCTGGCGGATCTGATTCTGGAAACCGTTCTCGATCTGGCCTGGAACGGGTTGCGGAAACAGCACCGCGACAAACCGCAACTGGCCATCATCGGTTATGGCAAGCTGGGCGGCAAGGAATTGGGCTACGCTTCCGATCTGGATATTATCTTTCTCTATGACGACGCTCATCCCGATGCGCCGGAAAACTACACCCGCCTCGCGCAAAGCATCAACGTGTGGCTGAACAGCCATACCTCGGCCGGATTGCTGTACGCCACCGATCTGCGATTGCGCCCGAATGGCCACAGCGGACTGCTGGTGCACTCCATCGAAGCCTTTGCGCACTATCAGCGCAGTCAGGCCTGGGTATGGGAGCATCAGGCGCTGACCCGCGCGCGATTTGTCGCAGGCGACCCCACCGCGGGACAGGCGTTCGAGTCCACACGAAAAGAAATCCTCTGCCAGCCCCGCGATTTAAGCAAACTCAAACAGGACATCCTCGCCATGCGTGAAAAAATGCGCGGCGCACACCCCAGCCCGGATTCGGGTTCAACCGCCCGGTTTAACATCAAGCACGACCGCGGCGGCATTATTGACGTTGAATTCATCGTACAATATCTGGTTCTGGGATTCGCACACCGGCATCCGGAATTGACCGGCAATATCGGCAACATCGCACTGCTGAAGCTGGCGGCGGAATTAGGACTGATTACGGCACAAAGTGCCGAAAATTGTCGCATCGCCTACCGCGAGTACCGGCGCATCCAGCACCGCCAGCGCCTCAACAGCGACAGCGAACTGTCGGGAGAACACCACGCGGAGCATGCGGCGCTGACATTGACCGCAGTGGAAAAACAGCACCTGCAAGACGGCCGCACGGCGGTCATCCGCCTGTGGGACGAAGTTTTCAGCGATTGATAGTGAAGCCGCGCAGAAAAATTTATCGATCTTTATGCTGAAATTTTAAAAACTGGCACGATTTATGCTTACAGATAAATACACACACTCGGTGTGTCATAGACTAACTTTTAGGAGACTAAACATGCAAAAAGCACAAAAGGGTTTCACATTAATCGAATTAATGATCGTCGTTGCGATTATCGGTATATTGGCCGCGATTGCAGTGCCGGCTTATCAGCAATACAACTTAAGAGCAAGATATACTGAAGTTGTAAATGCAGTTGCACCTTACAAACTAGCTATAGACATATGCTCACAAGACGGAAGATGTAACGCGGGAGGCACCTTTACCGCAATTACGGTAGCTGCAGGCGTACCAGATGCGGCTGCACTAGCTGCAGGAATTCCTGGCATAGCAAGTGCAGGAACGGTGTTTAATCCAGCAGGAGTTGCTTTGGCAACAGCTGGCGCTGTTGCAACACTTACGCTTATTCCAAATGCTGTCAATGGTGTTACTGCCGCAGATACTTATATTATTGATGGCACAATGGGTGGGGATGGAAAAGTTATGTGGCGTGTAAACGTTGGGGCCGGCTGTTTAACTCGTGCTGGCGGCGCAATTTGCTAATCAGCCCGCGATCAGGTCGGGGTGATGGGGGACTGCTCCTATCACCTCTCCCACACCACCGGACACGCGGTTTTGGCTTCGCCGATACTTCGTATTCCGCATCCGGCGGTTGAACCGGGTAACTTACCGCGTATCACGCATGCCCGATTACCTTCACGTAATCGGGCTTTTTCTTTCCCGGCTCCACCCATTCCCCGCATTCCGGGTCATTGCCACATTCCCCGCGTAACATTCAGCGCACTTTGTCAGAGACCTTTGCATGCATACCAATCTTTGGTAAATTATAAGGAAGACAATATTTTGGAAAGGTTAGAAAATGGCCAAAAATACCAGTGTTTCGCCTGGCGATCATTTTGAGACTTTCGTTGATGAACGGGTCAAGGCGGGGCGCTATGCTTCAGCAAGTGATGCCGTGCGCGCAGGACTCAGACTTCTGGAACAGGAGGAAACCAGACTGGAGGCGCTACGCGCTGCCCTTATCAAAGGTGAGGAAAGCGGTATTGCCGAGGACTACAACATTGAGGCCATACAGCGTGAGCTTGATAGTGAAGCATAATGCGCTTTAAGGTTTCAAAAGAGAAGCGCGGGACGATATACGCGCAATTGGCCGTTACACGCAACGCAAATGGGGCAAGGATCAACGCCGGAATTATTTAAACGATCTGGATAAAAAATTCGGTTTACTTGCAGAAAACCCTCTTCTGGGTCGTCGCTGCAACAGTATCAGAGAAGGATATTTCCGGTTTGAATATGTCAGCCACGTTATTTTTTACAGGCAGGAAAAAGACTTTATCATTATTTCCCGTGTCATACACCAAAGCCGCGATGTAAAGGCGTTACTCGGTGAAACAGGCAAGACGTGAACAACGCCTTGAACAACTCGAAACTCAGCGCCAGGAACTGGGTACCGCGTACCACGCATGCCCGATTACCTTCGCGTAATCGGGCTTTTTCTTTTCCGGCTCCACCCATTCCCCGCATCCCGCATTCCGGGTCATTGCCACATTCCCCGCGTAACATTCAGCGCACTTTGTCAGAGACCTTTGCACGGCGTCATGAGCGGTACGAGAATAAGGCAAAAATTTGCGAAAAAGCGGAGTTTACACGAAGTAAATGAGCATTTTTCGCAAATTTTTAACGCAATTATCGCGCCGCGTAGTAGCCGCGCAAAGGTCTCTGTCATTCCGAGCAATGCGAGGAATCTTGGGTTCTGGGCGCATGAATAAACGCTCAAGATTTCTCGCTGCCGCTCGAAATGACAGCACAATCAAACGCCTTGTCAAATAAAGGAGCCGTGAAAGAATAAGTGTGACAATTGAGCGCGTCTGGCTGGATGCAATGCAAGGCGAGAGGAGGAGTCATAGCACAAGCTATGGCGACGACGAACAACGCCGCAGTGTGCCTGCCAGATGTGATTCAAGTGTTACAGTTATTTATGAACGGCTCCTAAGGCTGAATAGTTACTTCCCCGCAACCTCACGCATAAAAACGCCACCCCCTTCATTCAAATCCGAACACCTCAATATTGGCGACACTGAGCGCAAGAAGCATAAGCCCGGATAGATTGCCGCGCCAATTATCCCGCTTGGTGTTTAACGTATATCGTTATATCATTAACGGTATGATCAAAACTTTCGCCACGAAGGAAACGGCCGCGTTGTTTGCCAACGAAAAGGTTAGGAAGCTTCCGCCGGAGATTCTTCAGGTTGCTCGCCGAAAATTGGTACAGCTGCATCATGTTTCTTCTATTGAAGAACTGCGCATTCCACCCGGGAACAGGCTTGAAAAATTATCTTCTAACCGGGATGGGCAGTGGAGTATCCGCATCAATGACCAATGGCGAATTTGTTTCCGATTCGAGGCAGGCGACGCATTTGACGTCGAAATTATTGATTACCATTAAGGGGCTTAAGGAGCAACTGTGATGACTATTCGCATCGAAGAACTGGAGCATATGGATTTCAGCGATGTCGCTGAAGGTGGAAAGCTGCATCCCATTCACCCCGGCGAGATTCTGCGGGAGGAATTTCTCGTTCCGTTAAAGATCACTCCCCACGCACTTTCTCTGGCGCTGCAGATTCCTGCCACACGTATTAACGATATCGTGCTGGAACGCCGTGCAATTACTACCGATACTGCGTTGAGACTGGGCCGATATTTTGGCAATACCGCTGAATTCTGGATGGGGCTTCAAATGGACTACGATATGGCTATCGTCCGGAATTCCTTGCAGGATACACTGGATAGAATTCAGCGATTTGTACCTGCTAATGTGAACCCACGGAATACCGATTAGCAAGGCAGGGTGGATAAACGAAGCGCCATCCACCGTCGCATCAGCATCACCACACCAACTCATGGAATAAATGCCTTTGGCGACATAACGATGCAATGTGGAATACGGCCAATCTGCTGCACGCCTGACATAACCATGCTTTAACGGATTGACATGCACGTAATCCACATGATGCCGGTAATCACGATCATCACGTATCCAATGTCCCAATAACGCCGCTGCCATATGCCGCGCAAAGGTCCTCGGAACGGTATTCGGTTTTGGTTAGCGCCCGCGAAAATATGCTTTTGATCAAACGCCACCGTGCACTGAAATCCGCATCACCGGGTGGTAATGTCCACACCAGATCAATCACCTGCAGCCGGTTGCAAAATTGTCAATATACGGCATGACCATTCGCTGGTAATATAACGGGCTTGCGCCGCGCCCGGCTATGACGCCTTTTTGACCCGGCCACTCGTCCCGGCAACGACAGGACGCTAACAATCAATACCAATGACCAATACCCTGATGACAACACTTAAGAATGATACTTTTTTGCGGGCCTTGCTGAAGCAACCCGTTGAATATACCCCCGTATGGATGATGCGCCAGGCAGGGCGCTATCTGGCCGAATACAACGCAACCCGCGCACGCGCCGGTGATTTTCTGACCTTGTGCAAAACCCCGGCGCTGGCTACCGAAGTAACCTTGCAACCGCTCGACCGCTTTCCGCTGGATGCGGCGATTTTATTTTCCGATATCCTGACGATTCCCGATGCCATGGGTCTTGGACTGCGTTTCGCACAGGGCGAAGGGCCGATATTCGACAGGCCATTGAAGGACGAAAAAGCGATTCATGCGCTCAGGGTGCCTGATCCGGATACCGAGTTGCGTTATGTGATGGATGCCGTGGCTGAAATCCGCAAGGCGCTGGATAACCGCGTGCCGCTGATCGGTTTTTCCGGCAGTCCGTTCACGCTCGCCTGTTATATGGTGGAAGGACGCGGCGGCACCGATTTCCGCGATATCAAGACGATGCTCTACAGCCGTCCTGATCTGCTGCACCAGATACTGGATAAAAATGCCCAGGCCGTCACGGCTTACCTGAATGCGCAAATCGCATCGGGTGCTCAGGCCGTCATGATTTTTGACACTTGGGGCGGCGCGTTGTCGCATTCGGCTTATCAGGAATTCTCTCTGCGCTACATGCGGCAAATCATTGCCGGCATCACGCGGGAAAAGGATAATGCGCGTATACCCTGTATCGTATTTACCAAAGGCGGCGGTTTATGGCTGGAAGCGATTGCCGACATCGGCTGCGATGCGGTAGGTCTGGACTGGACGATCGATATCGGCGATGCGCGCCGCCGCGTCGGCGACAAGGTGGCATTGCAGGGTAATCTTGATCCTTCCATACTTTTTGCGCCACCGGAAGTGATTGCGAAAGAAGCGGAAAAAATACTGTCGAGCTACGGTCATGGCTCCGGCCATGTGTTTAACCTGGGGCATGGCATATCCCAGTTCACACCACCGGAAAATGCCGCCGCACTGGTTGAAGCGGTCCACACACTGAGCCGGAAATTTCATTAAGCTCTCAGGCCCCAGTAATATACAGGCTATCGAGGGGCTATAAAAAGGTAACAACGTGCATATTTTGATCATCGAAGATGATATGGCGATCGCCGCCAATCTTTATGATTTTCTTGAGTCACATGGACACAGTGTGGATGCTGCGGCTGACGGCGCTGTGGGGCTTCATCTTGCCGCCACGCAGCAGTTCGATGCTATTCTGCTTGATCTGGGTCTGCCCGGCATGAGTGGACTGGCCCTGTGCCAGAAACTCAGAAATGAATTACGCATAGATACACCGATTCTGATGCTGACCGCAAGGGACACGCTGGAAGACAAGCTGACCGGTTTCGAGCACGGCGCGGATGACTATCTGGTCAAGCCCTTTGCGCTCAAGGAAGTTGAAGCCCGTTTAAGCGCATTGCACAAGCGTCATTCCGGACGCGTCGCAAACCGCACGCTGGAAGTCGGCAATCTTTCCTACGATCCCAAGACTTTTTCAATCCGCTTTGAAAACAAGGACGTCAAATTACCGCCCAAATGTGTCCGGTTACTGGCCTTGATGATGAGCGAACCGGGGCGCGTATTCAGCCGTAAGGAACTGGAATCGGAAGCCTGGGAAGATGCACAGGAAACCAGCGATACGCTGCGCAGCCACATGCATGTTCTACGGCGCGCCTTGACACGTGTCGGCGGCTATGACCCCATTGAAACTGTTCACGGCATTGGTTATTGCCTGACGATTTCCCGTGACAAACCGCATCAGGATTAAACACGGCCTGCGCCTGCGTGTCGCTAACGCGCTGGCGAATTTCTGCATTGTCATCGTCGGCGCACTATGCATCATTTTATACCTTGTTTCTGACAATATTGAAGAAGCGCATATCAGACAAGTGATCGAAGTCGAAATGGATCATCTTGTGCATCGCTATCGCAAGCATTCCGACTTTTATTCCCAGATCGGTTCGCATCTCAAAAGCTATGTTGTTCGGCATGTCGATGACGAATTACAGATCCCGCCGTACTATCGCGGCTTGAATAACGGTTATCACAGAATCTATTATGATTACGAAAATATTTATGTTTTCGTAAAATCCATTGATAACATTAAATTTATTGTAGCTTATCGCATTACTTTACATACAAAGCGGCTAAGCGAATTACGCTTGCTCATCCTATTATCCTGGATCGTCGTCACGGCCATCGCATTTGTTGTGGGTTATATGCTGGCCGGCATGCTCGTCAAACAGGTCACCGATCTTGCCGAAAGAGTCCGACTGCTCGCACCCGGCGATGTACAGGGTGTGCCGCTGATGAAATCCGACATGGACGAGGAAGTCGCTCAGCTGGCCTCGGCGCTGGATGGCTACCAGAACCGAATACGCCGGATGCTGCAAAGAGAACAGGAATTCACCGCCAATATCAGTCATGAATTGAGAACACCGATTACCACCATTCTGACCAGCTGTGAATTACTGGATGCGGAGCCGGGCCTCTCCGACAAGGTACGCCTGCGCATCAAACGGATAGAATCAGCCACAACCCGCATGGGCGAACAGTTGCAGGCGCTGCTGTTTCTGGCCCGCGAACAGGCGCTGGGGGTGATGGAGCCCGTGGCCATCGCGGAATGCATCAATGACGCCGCCGAACCGCTCTACCCCGAAATTCATCGCAAAAAACTGAAATTCATTGTTAACGTCAGTCCGGACATTATTATTCCATTGAATCGTCAGGCACTGCATACCGCGCTGACCAATCTGCTGCGCAATGCCATTCAATATACTGACGAAGGGTCGATCCGGGTAGATTACAGCAGCGGTCATCTATCCGTGACCGATACCGGAATGGGTATAGAGCCAGCTTTCCTGCCTTTGCTATTTGAACGTTTCTTTCGTGGCACTACACGCGTGGAGGGACTTGGCATCGGTTTGCCGATCGTCAAGCGCATCTGCAACCATTACGGCTGGAAAATCAACGTCGAAAGCCAGGTCGGACGCGGCACGACTTTTCGCATTACTTTCTCATCGCAACGGCATCCGGAAGGAATATGAGACCCTCTCCAGACTGCCATCCGTCACACTAACACAAGTTTTCAAGGCATCCCGGAAAAACGGTCAACCAAGGTTCCCGGATTCAAGCAAAAGTATTGACAATCCCGCTATGCCTGTTCAGTGTCAGCTGCCCCTCCAACCCTGGATTTAATTCATCTCGTGCATTGAAACCATTCACGCCATGGACGTTTCTCGCGTGTTGATGCCCCTGCCGCTCACCTTGCTCCTGACGTTGAAATGATTCGGCACCCACCGTGACATCACCAAGCTGGATGCCATTCTCCGCCATCATTTCGCGCAATCGCGGCAGCGCCGCCTCTATGGCCTCGCGTACTGCCAGATGGGGAGATACGAATTGCGCCGATGCCTGAGCGCCATTGTCTCCGGAAAGACTTAACATGATTTCAACAGGACCCAGATGTGCGGGATTCAAACGCAGCTCGGCAACCTGATGCTGCTGATGCGCAAGCCAGACGATTTTTTGTGAAAACTCGTTACCCCACTTGGGCTGATCCATCTGCATGTCCAGATTGACATGAAGAGGCGCGGCTGTTGCAGTAGTTGTTTGCAGCGCGGCGCTTGATGTTGCTTGCGGCAGACCGCCAGAAGCCGACTGACTGTGAAATTCTGGCATATCAACACCTGTCTGCAACAAAGGACTTGCTTCTACAGCTTGCGTCACATCATTCAAGCTTAGCAAATCGTGAGTTTGTAGCATGTCAACACCTGCCTGCAGCGATAGATTTACCTCTCCTGCACGCGTGAATAAGTGCTTCTGGAAACCGGAAGAAAACGCCGGTAATGCCGCATCGTCGACAAAGTTTACAGCACGCGCCATGGGTCTCAAATCATTAGGGCCACTCCCTGCAAAATTCTGTATAAAGTCTTCCTGCACACCGGGATGGACAGGCTGCGTAATGGTAGCAGTAATCGAGTCGGAATCCGGCATCGCATCCGCGATGCTAGCGATTAGGCCGGATTGAATTTTAGGCGGCGTGAAATTTCCCGTGGATACAATAGGCTGAGCAGACGGTATAACTTCAGTACCAATACTGTTTTCCGGTATCAACGCCTGGAAAAACTGAATCTGATTCACCGTTGATTCAGATGTTGAATAATTCATGCTGTCCGCGCTCATTGCACTGTCTGTGGCGCTTGTTGCCACACCAGTCAACTGATTCATACTGGCCTTACCGGCATCACCCGGCTGTTCCACCGATGGGTCAGATACTGATTCTGTTTGCTTACTGTTCGCATCGGAGGTTACTTTTTTTACAGAACTCTCCGCTGGAGCAGGCTCTTTTTCAGCAACTTCACGCGCCAGAATATTATCGAACCCTTCCGATTCGGACTTGTTTGCATTGCCTGGCCCATCATTGCCTTTTAAGGGTTGAGGTGCTTGTGCTTGTACTTGCATGGAAACAACTGGATCTAACATGATTAATATCCTATAAAATTATTAACTTCTCATGCGCGCAATCAAACACTCGTTTGATCGCTCATTTCATCCGATCAGAATCCTGCCGGGCAAAACGGTTGGATGAAAATTCATCCGTTTCATTCTGCTCAATTTTTTTTTGTTTGAGTACTCGCATTTTCTGATGACGTTGTGAAACCGTATCGAAAGCGTTTAATTTACGCTGACAGGATTGATATTCATCGCAACCCGCCAGACGACTGGTCTCTGCATAATGGACTGCACGTTTTTGCTCAATAATCGCAGCATCAAGTTTATGAATGAATGCCATAAAATTGTGCCACTCCGCATGCCCCATACCATTCCGCGAAGCATTCTGTAACTGTTGCTGGTAATTTTGTCGATAATTCAGCAATAAATTGAGTTTCTGCTCTGCTTCGCGATACTGTGCGTTCAGCCTTCCCAATTTCTTCGCGGATTCATTACTCTGCTCCTGGGATAATTCAATCAGCTTCTGTAAAGATTTGTTTTCAGGCATTTTTGAATTCAGTAAGATTATTTAGGTGGCGCAAATAACATCAATATTTTTTTGATACTGTCATCATAGCTTTCATACTGCGTCATACCCTGCTGCAGAAAACCCTCCAGTCTGGGATAGAGTTGAATGGCCAGATCCAGTGCCGGATCCGAACCCGGCATATACGCCCCAACACTGATTAAGTCATAACTGCGTTGATAACGTGAAAAAGTACTCTTGAATTTTCTTGCCGCTTCAATTTGCTCGGCTGGGACCACACTCGACATGACACGACTGATTGAGGCTTCGATATCAATCGCCGGATAATGTCCAGCCTCAGCCAGCCGGCGCGAAAGCACGATATGTCCATCCAGTATCGCTCTCGCACTGTCGGCAATCGGATCGTTATGATCGTCGCCCTCAGTGAGTACGGTATAGAATGCAGTAATCGAACCACTATCACGACTACCATTACCCGCGCGTTCAACCAGCTGCGGCAGTTTGGCAAACACGGATGGCGGATAACCTTTTGTCGCGGGTGGTTCGCCAATGGCCAGTGCGATCTCGCGTTGAGCCATTGCATAGCGTGTCAACGAATCCATAATGAGCAGCACATGTTTTCCCTCATCACGGAAAAATTCTGCAATCGCTGTTGCGTATGACGCGCCCTGCAACCGCAACAGCGGCGAGGTATCCGCAGGCGCCGCGACAATTACGGAGCGGGCGAGTCCCTCATGTCCGAGTATGTTCTCAATGAATTCTTTAACTTCGCGCCCGCGTTCACCGATCAAACCGACAACGATAACATCGGCAGTGGTGTAACGCGCCATCATACCAATCAGCACACTTTTTCCGACACCACTGCCCGCAAATAAACCCATGCGTTGACCGCGGCCTACTGTCAACAGGGTGTTGATTGCCCGCACACCGACATCAAGTGGCTGAGAAACCGGAATGCGTTCGAGCGGATTATAGGGTCTGCTGTACAACGGAACATTTTTTTCCGCCTTCACCGGCCCCAGATTGTCCAGCGGCTCTCCGGCGCCATTCAATACCCGACCCAGCAATCCATATCCGACATTGACGTGTTTGGCTTGATCCGACAGCCGTCTTTTCGGATACTGCACGGTGCCTACTCTAGGTACTTGCGCCGCAACTTCTGCAGGCAGGACTTTCGCGCCCGGCGTGAGCCCATATACTTCACCCGTCGGCATCAAAAACAAACGCCCCTCTGAGAAACCAACGACTTCGGCTGATATACTGTTGCCGTTAATCAAAAAAACGGCACAGCTGCTGCCGACCGCAAGCTTAAGACCGGTTACTTCCATAATCAGGCCGGTTACCTTTGTTATCGTACCACTGGATAAAATCGGATTGACAACGGAAATAAGCTGACTGCAATTCTCTAAAAAATTACACCAGTTTTCATGATGATTGTGCATGCGTTATTTTTCAATCCAATCACTATTCTGACCTATTGCGGCCAGAATTCTTCTCCAGCGTGTTTCCATACTGGCATCAATTTCGCTGCCGCCGGCTTCTATGCGGCAACCGCCTTGAGCAATCTGCGTATCTTCAAAAATTTCCCCATTGTCCTGCAATAGTTGCTCACTCAGATACTGGCGCACAATCCCGGCGTCATCCGGATGCAAAACCAGACGCAGCGGCCGCATCACGCCCGGAAGCTGGCGTACCGCATCCTGCACAACAGGAAGAATCATTTCAGGTCGCACGGCGATTGCCTCTTTAGTCATTTTCTTCGCCAGATCGATGGCAAGCGTTAAAAGATTTTGCGCAACCTGCTGATCCAGGTCATGCAGCTGGTCGTCAAGGTTTCCAAATACACGCCTGATATGCGCCAACTCTTCTTCTATCTCGGATCCGGCTTGTTGACGACCTTCCTCATAACCTTTGCTGTAACCTTCCTGATACCCATTACTCAGGCCTTCCTCATAACCTTGTTTCTGGCCGTCTTCCCGGGCTTGCTGAAAAAGAGCAGCCATTTCTTCTGCTGTTGCCGCCAGTTGTTCTTCACTTTTCGCCACACTGCTATCATGTGAATGATCAGTCTGAATTTCTGCTTCCGCAGTGTCTTGCTGACGATGCGCTGAAGCGTCTTCTGCGCCGGAACGATCCAGCGTGTTCCATTGCCAGAGCTGGCAGGACTTCAGTTTATCTTTTGGTATGACAGTGGCTGTTTCCATTCACACTAATCTGGTAATTTAAATATAACTGTCGTCACCCTTGCCGCCCAAAGCAATCTGTCCGCTATCGGCCAATTGACGCAGTACTCTGAGTATTTCTTTTTGCTCCGCTTCAACTTCGGATACACGCACCGGTCCTTTACCTTCCAAATCCTCCTTCAATGCTTCAACCGCGCGTTTTGACATGTTTTTGAAGATTTTCTCTCGAACTTCTTCCGCCGCGCCTTTTAAGGCGACCACCAGGGATTCGGACTGCACTTCTCTCAACAATAATTGAATTCCCTGATCATCAACATCGGCCAGATTATCAAACACAAACATTTCATCCATGATCTTCTGCGCGAGATCCTCGTCATATTGCTTGATATTTTCGATCACGCTGGCTTCCTGAGCCGTAGGTACAAAATTCAGTATCTCCGCCGCAGTGCGAACACCCCCCATTGGCGCTTTACGGATATTCGTGCTACCGGACAACAGTTTTGTGAGTACATCATTCAGTTCTCTTAGCGCATCCGGTTGAATACTGTCCAATGTTGCGATGCGCAGTATTGTGTCATTCCGTAACCGCTCCGTAAAAAGACTAAGAACCTCACTGGCTTGATCACGCTCTATATGCACCAGGATGGTGGCAATAATCTGCGGATGTTCATTCTTGATCAACTCAACAATTGACGACGCATCCATCCATTTAAGCGCCTCAATTCCACTGGTATCGTCGCCATGCAGAATCCGATCGAGCAGGCCCGCGGCTTTTTCATCACCTAATGCGCCAGTCAGCACTTTGCGAATATACTCACTGGAGTCTTGTCCCAACGAAGTCCGGCCAGAGGCCTGCGTATGGAACTCGTCAACCGCACTCTCAATTTCATCCTGCGTGACATTATTCAACGTTGACATGGCTGTTCCCAGCTTCTGGACTTCCTTGGGTGACAAAAATTTCAGCACTGACGCGGCTTCCTGTTCACCCAATGACATAAGCAGAATCGCGCTCTTTTTCAAGCCATCGTTATCCATTGTTTACCCACTCTTTAACTACGTTGGCGACAATGGCCGGCTCCTCTCTGGCCATACTCCTGATTTTCTGTATGTTTTCTTCCAACTGCCGCTTCCTGACTTCTTCCTCGGTGGCTTTCTGATCCAGCAGCGGCGTACCATCCGCAGCAAACTGCACGGACTGTTCGTCTGCATCAGCCGCTGTATTGTCAGCCAGCAAGGCGCGTTGCTTTTCTTCCAGTGCAGGATCATGCATCAGTGATTTCAGATAGGGCCGCAGAACCTTTAACAGGAAAAACAGAACAATCGCGGCGATGATGAGTTGTTTTGCGATTTCCATCGCCAGCATAATCATTTCAGGATCTTTCCATATAGGAATCCCTTGTGAAGCATCACCCACGTCACTGAACAAGTTATTGGTAACCGTTAACGTATCGCCTCGCTCTTCGTTATAACCTATGGCGTCTTTTACCAGCTTATTGATTTCTTGTATTTCTTCCGCGGAAAGCGGCGTGTGCGTAATGTTGCCCTCACCGTCGATGACACGGCGGTAATTCACAACAACCGCGGCCGACAGACGTCTGATGTTGCCTACGGGCAATTGCGTATGCTGTACTGTTTTATCGACCTCATAGTTGGTTGTCGATTCCTTACGCTGATCGGTTGGCAATGGCTCGGGTTTCTTCTCGCCCTGTTCTCCTTCCACTTCTATCGGCGCAGCAGCAGGCTCCGGTGGACGATTCGTCAACGCCCCCGGAATTCCACCATCGAATTTGTTGCCTGTTGACAAGGATTCCATGGTTTGCTGGCTGCGAACCGAGGCCGGATCGTCTGGCGTATTATTAGGCCGGTAAATTTCCTCAGCCCGTTCAATACGCGAGAAATCGAGATCGGCTGTTACCTGCGCGTGTACATTGTCGCTGCCGGTGATGGGCGACAGTATCTTTTCTATACGGCTTACGTAACTTTTCTCAAGCTCATGCAGATATTCCAGTTGTTTCGCGTCGAACTTGGATTCTTTTTTCGGTTCTTGTCCACTGAGTAAGTTACCGTTCTGATCGACGACAGTCACATTTCTTGTCGGTAAATTCGGAATACTGCTGGAAACCAGATGAACAATAGCGCTGACTTGCTCTTCGTTCAGCACTCGCCCTGGATAAAGATTCAGCAACACAGAAACCGTCGGCTGCTGTCTTTCTCTTGCAAAAACAGATGGCTTGGAAATCGCCAGATGAACACGCGCACTTTGCACAGCCGCCAGCGATTGCACAGAGCGCGCCAATTCACCCTCAAGCGCGCGTTGATAGTTGACTTGTTCGAGAAATTGACTGGTTCCGAATTTCTGATTTTCCATTAACTCAAATCCGGCCAGACCGCTGCGCGGCAACCCCTGACCGGCAAGGCGCAGCCGAATTTCATGCACCTGATTACTCGGCACCAGAATAGCGCCGCCGCCATCAGAGAGCTTATAAGGCACATTCGATTGTTGCAGTGCATTAATAATAGCAGCGCCATCCTGATCGGAAATATTGGAAAACAGCACCCGGTAGTCCGGAGACTGACTCCATAACCAGGCACCTGCAAGTAGCGCAACAGTTGCCGCAATGGCAACGATGATTCCCAGTTTTTTATGCTGGGATAACTGATTGAATTTATCTAATCCAAAAGCTGAGCTCGATGACGCGCCCGGCTGTACTTTTGTTGAATTTGCTGTATTGACTTCGTCGGGTACCGTGGCCACAAATGTTCTCCTGCCTGAGTGCTTCTCCGTTTGCCATTCAGTTAGATGCTTTACTGATTCAAGTTATATCGTGATGATCCGTAATCGACTTTCTGAATCCGTAAAATCTTGATCAGCGTATCCTCTCTCAATCTGAATACACTATCGAAAGATGCATTATCGATAATTTTTCATGCTTGTAAGGTTTGAATAAAACGGATTTGCCCATTCTATTCCTGTCATGATCACCCCCTTGATCGATGCTATTCTGATGACCATTGTGCGCATGGTCTTCTGTACAATGAAAACGGGTTAACGCTGCCTGCACCACTGGAGAATCGGCAATTGAGCAGACCGTCGTTTGGATTATTTTCCGGTATGTCGGCCCGTACAATTTTCCCGCTTAATCTCGCACTTATCTGTAATTTCTATTCATAAGGTTGTATCATGGAAAACTCTGGAATTAATACGATACTTGATCAACTGCGGACCACTGCGACGCTTGCATCCGGCATAAAGCGCCCGGAAGCAGAAAATGATGCGGTGAGGGTTGAGTTCAGTGAAACATTGAAAGCCGCCGTAGACAAAACCAACCATCTTCAGCAAACGGCCGAACAAATGACGCGGGATTTTGTCAACGGTGAGTCTAATACAGGCCTGCATGACGTCATGATTTCCCTGCAGAAAGCTAGCATTACCTTCCAGGGCATGGTGCAAGTGCGTAATAAATTGGTCACTGCTTATCAGGAAATCATGAATATGCAGGTTTGAAATTTTCACTGCTGTTATTGATCAGCATATGAACGTAATAGCGGTTCGGCTGTTTATAGAAAGGTTGATTGCATTTGTCACAGAAAGAAGACTTGTTTGCGCATCAGGACACACTTGCGCAATTACATGAAGATATCCCGTTATCCGATAAGCTGAGCTTTATACATCAGATTATTCTGCAGGATTTTCCTTTTATCAATCGTCTGGCAATCGCACTGTTTGATGAAAAAACAGATATGCTAAAAACCTATACGCATAGCACAGATGATCCCGACAATCCGATCACCACTTATGAGGCCGCACTGAGTACAGCGCCTTCATTACGTGACATCATCGACCATCGCCGCCCGCGACTGGTACAGGATCTGGATATTTTTGCTCAAGGTAAGCATGAACATACCAAGCGCATTGCAGCAAAAGGTTATAAATCCAGCTACACCATGCCGTTGTATCAAAGCGGCGCTTTCATTGGTTTTTTGTTTTTTAATTCCTTGCAGGAACACCCTTTTTCACCCGCGGCGCTGCGGCAGATTGATATCTATGGCCATTTAATCGCACTTATGGTTATCAACGAACTGGCCGCCATACGAACGCTTGTCGCCGCAGTACAGGCCACGCGCAGCATGACGCATTACCGTGATATTGAAACAGGCAAGCACATTGACCGCACAGCGCATTATGCACGCCTTATTGCGCGAGAACTGGCAAAAAACTACAGTATCTCCGATGAACAGATCGAGCATATTTTTCTGTTTTCTCCACTGCATGATGTCGGCAAAATCGGTATCCCGGATAGTATTCTGCGTAAACCCGGAAAACTGGATGATGCTGAATTTGACATTATGAAAACACACCCGGAAAAGGGGCGCGAGATCATTGACTCCATTCTCGAAGATTTCAGTTTATATGGATTGGGCCATGTCAGTATTATGCGCAATATCGCGGAGTATCACCATGAAGCAGTGGACGGCAGTGGTTATCCAAAAGGATTAAAAGGCGATGAAATTCCGATCGAGGCCCGCATTAGTGCGGTCGCCGATGTATTTGACGCGCTGACTTCACGGCGTGCTTACAAAATGCCCTGGAGTAATGAGAAAGCTTTTGCATTGTTGAAGCAATTATCCAATACCAAACTGGATCGTGACTGCGTCAATGCATTACTCAGACATCCGGAAAAAATAGCGGAAATTCAACAGCGCTTCAAGGATGATGAATCCGATTGATCACAACCACAAACCATACCACAGACTTGCGGAAATCAGGCTCATTGACAGATTCCTAGCCGAACAATCCCAACAGCATTTTAATGGCCAGACAATAAAGTAGTATGACGAACAGTTTTCTGAGCGTGGCGGCCTGAGCTGAATGTGTTGTTTTCGCGCCAAATGGCGCCGTAATCATGCTGGCCAGCGCCAGCCAGCCCAGGGCCGGCAGATAAACATAACCCAGACTGTATTCAGGTAGAGCGCACGATTGCGTAACACCATTCAGAATATATCCAACCGTGCCTGTTACAGCGATAGGAAAGCCGATTGCGGCAGCCGTGCCTATCGCGTGCTGAATCTTGATGCGGCATGAGGTTAGGAAAGGCACGGTCAGGATCCCACCGCCAATAGCAACCAGACTGGAGATAACCCCGATTACGCTGCCTGCGGCAAAAAAACCGGCTTTTCCGGAAAATCTGTGGTAAAAGTGCTGATTTGAATCTGCATCTGGTTCAGATTCTGAAACCCGCTTCAACAGCATACCGGTTGCAACATAGAAAATAAACACAGTAAAAATGACATGCAACACTGTGCTGGATAGCATCCCGGCCAGAAAGGCTCCGCTCAGAGTCCCTATTACGATGCCTGGCGTCATGTATTTGAATATCTGCCAGTTAACTGCGCCATGCCTGTTATGGATATACAGGCTGGCTGCGGCTGTGAATATAATGGTGGCCATGGTTGTGCCCAGCGCCAGATGCAGGATGCGATCCGGCGGAAAACCCTGGATTGTAAAAAGAAATGTCAATGCCGGAACGATAATGAGGCCGCCACCGATACCCAGTAGTCCGGCAAAAAAGCCGACAACGGCACCCAGCGACAGATAAACAAGCCACCATTCCATATCGTCTTTGTCAGGCTTGCAGGATCTTCAGGATGAATTTCCACTCATCCGGATCGACCGGCGTAATGGACAATCGATTACCTGTTTGCAGCACACGCATACGCGCAAGTTCGGAGTATTGGCGCAATTCTTTGATGGTTAACAAGCGTGTCTTTTCCTTGAGCGTGATTTCAACATTAAACCAGCGCGGGTTATCCCGGCTTGCTTTAGCATCATAAAATCTGCTTTCAGGATCAAATTGCGTAACATCCGGATAAGCAGACCGGGTTACCTCGACGATTCCGGCAATACCCGGTTGTGCGCAGCAGGAATGATAGAAAAACGCCAGATCACCGACATGCATCTGTTTCCACATAAAATTGCGCGCTTGATAATTACGCACGCCATCCCATGCTGTTGTTTGCCCAGGCAAGGCGAGCAGATTATCGAGACTGAATTTGCTTGGCTCGGATTTCATCAGCCAGTAGCGCATGCATATTCCATTGTATTTCTGATTAACAGGATGTTAAAGGTGGATTCTCAAGAGAAAATTTCAGGAGTGTCTCTAAAAATCCGGATTTTGTCACAACATTCTGTTATTCACAAAACTTGTACATGACTATCCGTCAGCCGAAGCAATTGCATTAGACTTCATAAGGAATTGTTCAAACTCCAGCGCAGCCAAGGGTTTGCTCAAAAGATACCCTTGCGCTTCATCACAATATTTTTTCTTTAAAAAGTCCAATTGAAAATCACTCTCCACGCCTTCCGCTGTCACTTTCATGTCCATGCTTCCCGCCATGGCGATAATGGCAGACGCAATCGCACTGTCGTTCGTGCTTTGCTCCAGATTACGCACAAAAGTCTGATCGACTTTAAGTCGATCAATAGGAAAGCTTTTAAGGCGGCTCAAACTGGAATAGCCTGTGCCAAAATCATCAATTGCCAGCTGTACGCCAATTTTCTTAAGTTGCGTCAAAACATTCATAACATAATCGACATCGCTAACCAGCGCACTCTCGGTTAATTCCAGCTCCAGCACTTCCGGCTCCAGACCGGTTTCGTTCAGAATTCGCTCCACGACACCTGAAAATCCCCGATGAAGAAACTGAACCGCCGAAACATTCACAGCAATGCGATCAAGCGGAAATCCCCGACTACGCCAGTTCTGAATTTGTGCGCATGCCTCGCGCAGCACCCATTCTCCGATGGAAATGATTAATCCGGTATCCTCTGCCAAGGGAATAAACTCAGCCGGAGAAACCGATCCCAGTTCACTGTTTCTCCAGCGCAGAAGTGCCTCGAGTCCGTTAAATTTTCCGTGAACAATGTCCAGTTGCGGTTGATAATAAAGCTCAAGTTCACCGCGCTCAATCGCCTTGCGCAAATGATTCTCTAAAACGAGTCTACGCAACGCTATTTCGGTCATTTTCCACGAAAAATACCGATACATATCGCCTCCCGTGCGTTTGGCGTAGTACATTGCAAGATCCGCATGCTTCAACAAATCCTCGGCGGTTTCTCCATCATCCGGATAAATCGCAATACCAATACTTGTCGTCGTGACAAGCTCGTGTTCTCCGAGAACAATCGGCTGCGCCAGATTAACACGGATACGCTCGGCAACAGTCATTGCAGATTCATTGCGGTCTAACGCAGTCAGCAACAAAGTAAATTCATCGCCGCCCAGACGCGCAAGAGAAACATCATCCCGTTCGCTTGCTGATCGGGCAAGTGCGTCATTCGCGCGGATACTTTTATACAAACGCTCACCGATAACACGTAACACCTGATCACCGACATGATGACCCAGCGTATCATTAATCCGCTTAAAACCATCAAGATCGATAAACAATACACCCATCTTTGTTTTCTGGCGTTCAGCCTGCGCAATCATTCTTTGCAAATACTCCAGAAAAAAAAGACGATTTGGAAGCTCAGTGAGCTCATCATAGTAGGCCATCTGATGCAATCTTTGCTTGCTTTGCAGCAATTGCTGCGTTACCTGGCTTCCTTTGAGCAGGTATCTAACCCTGTGACCCAACAGCGTAGTATTGAGAGGCTTGGTAATAAAATCGGTCGCACCCGCTTCATAAGCCTGATTTATAGATTCCACATCTTCCAGACCGGTCATCATGAGGATGGGCAAATGCTCGCCATTAGTGCGATTCCTTAATGCTGAGCATGTGGTATAACCATCCATGCCCGAAGGCATCATCACATCGAGCAACACGGCATCCGCCTTGATTTCATCAAACAATCGCAGCCCTTCCTCGCCGCTTGCCGCTTCATATGTATCGAGACCCATTGCTTGCAGCTTCTTACTGACAATCAAGCGGATCAGCGGATCATCATCAATGATGATGATGGAAGATAATCCTTTCATATTTAATGCGTACCTTTAGAAAAGAATTGTAGTTATTCCAGATAAGTCGCTAATGATGAACACGTCAGAGAAAACTGATTCTGAATGCTGGCCAGTGTTTGGCCCGAAGCATCATAACGTTGACTACGCGCATCATTTTCCACATTGCGGAAAAGCTCCGCCAGATCATTGGCGCCAACTTGCGCACTACTCGATTTAAGCGTATGGGATGTCATCTGGATAGCTTTTAGATCACCGGCGTTCCAGGCATTCTCAAGTGTTTGCATTAGTCTGCCCGCATTATCAAGGTAGGTTTTAATGACTTGCCTAAGCAATTCCTTACCGTAATCAGCCTCCAGCAGTTGAATAGACGACAAGACTTGCGGCATTAACATGGGCGGAGCAGCCGGCACTTCCTGTGGTTTTTCATCAACATTTCTACCATGATGCAGCCACTTCTTGAGCATGCCGTGCAAATCCCTTGGCTTAAAGGGTTTGGTGAGATAATCATCCATCCCGGCAGCCAGACACTTTTCGCGGTCTCCTTCAATCGCATTAGCCGTTAAAGCAATAACAGGGAATTGCGGCAACTGATTCTCCGCCTGCCGCCGCCTGATTTCTCCTGCAGCGCTGTAGCCATCCATCTCGGGCATCATGCAATCCATCAGCACCAAGTCATAGGTCTTATGTTTTATCGCATCAAGTGCTTCCAAACCATTGCTGGCGACATCGGCCACACAACCAAAGCTTCTCAGCATAGAAATCGCAACCTCCTGATTTATAATATTATCCTCAACCAGCAACAGAGAGCAATCCAGCTGACTTAACGTACTCCGCTGCGCAATGGATTTATATCCGGATGATTCGCCATCTTTTTTATAGTTGCCTAACGCGGACTTGAAGGATCGAAGCAATTCAGCCTTACGGATAGGTTTAGTCATGTACGTCGCAAATCCAATCTCCTTCGCATCCGCAGATCCACCTGTATATAAGGTTGAAGTAAGCATAATTAAAGGTATATGCGCCAGCATCGGATCTGCTTTAATTTGTTGTCCCAATTCAAGTCCGTTCATGCCGGGCATTTTCATATCGATAAGCACCAACTCATGCCTTTGCTGAATAACCGCAGCTTTTTTTAATGCCGCCAGAGCATTCACGCCATTGGACGCGGTATCAACCTGCATACCCCAGGACAATGCATAGTTTCGCAAAATATCGCGATTTGTATCATTGTCCTCAACTATCAGGAGTCTGACATTTTGCAATTCTGCGGCTGCTTTTGATGACTGCGCATAATCCGTACCGCGTGCCGCCTGAAGTGGCAATTCGAAAGAAAACTCACTTCCGGAACCCAGAAGGCTGGTGACGTAAATGCGATTACCCCCCATTAACTCCACCAGTTGCCTGGAAATTGCCAGCCCCAGTCCTGTGCCACCGTATTTGCGGGTTGTCGAACCATCAGCCTGAGAGAATGCCTGAAACAAATGGGGCAATATATCGGTATGAATACCGATACCGGTATCACGTACAGTAAAGTTTACGCGTGTTGAATAAACGTGATCCGGTTGCATCGGATCGTGGGTGGTTTTCTGACTGACATCAACAATGATCTCGCCTTTTTCGGTGAATTTTATTGCATTCCCGATGAGATTACTGAGCACCTGTTTTATTCTTACCGGATCACCACTGACCCATTCCGGGGTACCAGACGCAATCCGACAGTTCAATTCGAGTTTCTTGCTGTGCGCCCGTTCGGAAAAAAGATCGACGACTTCCTCAACCAGGCCATACAAATTGAAATCCAAAGTTTCCAGTTCAAGCCGGCCGGCTTCAATTTTCGAAAAATCAAGAATATCATTGATAATAGCGAGTAAAGACTCACCCGAATTATGCAATGTATTGACAAAACGCAACTGTTTTTCATTCAGTGGCGTTTCCAGCAATAATTCAGCCATACCCAGCACACCGTTCATTGGCGTACGTATTTCATGACTCATATTAGCCAGAAACTGGGATTTAGCCTTACTGGCTTCTTCGGCCGCCTCTTTGGCCAGACGTAATTCTGCAGTACGTTCATCAATTTTTTGCTCCAGCTGAAACTGATGCTGCGCAAGCTCATTATCCCTTTTCTGTATTTGTTCCAGCATGCTGTTAAAGCTGTCCACCAAGGCGCCAACTTCGTCGTTGTCGATCTGCCGCATGACACGCAAGGAATACTGTCCCGAATCAGTGACTTTTTTTGCAGTCTCCGACAAATCAATGATCGGATGCATGACATTCGACGTCATACGCCGCACCATAAAACCTGCCAAGATAAAAACCATCAGCACTATCGAAGCTGACATAGCAAGATTCCTGACAAGCTGCGACCACATTTTTTCGAGTCCATAACGCAGTTGCAAACTTCCCAAGCGCTCCTGGCCGAAAATTACCGGCTGATCAATATGTATTTCATGAATCGGCAACCAGTCAGGAAGCCATTCTTTTTCTTTATGGCTAAAGCGCGCTATGACCTCATGATCCTGTCCCGTAACTACGGCTTCGAGGATCGATGATATCTCTTTCAAGGATTCTATGGTGATCTGGGCGCTCTCGCGATCATGAAATGCCAATGGTGCCTGCAAATTGCTGGTTGTCACCCTTGCCAGACCCGCCAATTGGTCTTCGGCGGTACGCAACGAATTTTTTATTTCGTTGATTGCAACCAGAACAAAAACAAGAAGCACTAAAACAAATAAACTGACAAAAATAATCTGCAGCAGCTTGCCCGCAATAGAGCGTCTATTAAATAACTTCATGTCTTAAAGTTGATGGAAATTCATTTGATCGAACAGATTTGATGTCACGGCATTATTTTACAAAACCTTACTGATTAATAACTCAGTCCAAAGCACAACGCAAGATTTCCAATAATAACCAAATCAGCCGACAGACAAGTTATCAAATAAACCAATAAAAACGCTGTATTCACACAATCCCCTAAAAGCATTCCGTGATCAAATGGCCGGATAATCAAACGCTCGACACCGTTATTATTTTTTGACACGGGCTAAAAATATCCGGCAATGCATCCAAGCTCAATCAAACCCATTCCTGTTTGTCCTATGAACAACCAACGATACGCAATGCGTATCGTCACATTTCGATCAATCAAGACACTGGTTCTGATTTTTTTTTATTCGCTTGGAACAAATTCTGCCCATGCCACTCAGCAGCTCGAGGAATTAAGCCTGGAAGAGTTAATCAATGTAAAAATAATCGGAGCCTCAAAATATGCGCAAAACCCCCGGGAGGTCGCAGCGGCTACCAGTGTTATCACCCGGAAAGATATCAGAGCTTACGGCTGGCGCACACTCAATGAAGCGCTGGCCAGCCTGCCCGGCATATATGGTACTTATGATCATCAATACGATTTTCTGGGAACCCGGGGGGGCGGTATCCTGGGAGATTTCAACACACGCGTACTGATCACGATCAATGGTAACCGCATCAATGATGCAACCTATGATCAGGGACCTACCGGACGGGATTTTCCGCTGGACATCGATCTGATCGAACGCATTGAATTTATCCCGGGTCCCGGCAGCGCGGTCTACGGCCAGAACGCCATGCTTGGCGTTGTCAATATTATTACGCGCAATGGCTCGGATATCAAAGGCGTTGAATTATCGACCGCCTATCAAACCGCGGAAACCCAGGTTCAGGAACGCATCACCATGGGCAAAGCGTTCAACAACGGGCTGGATGCCCTGGTTTCATTTGCCGGATTACAATCCAGCGGTCAGGATCTTTTTTTTCAGTATGGCGATACAGGCATTTCCGGTGTGGCACGCAACCAGAATGGCGAGAATCTTGAACAAGTCTTTGCCCGCGCCACATACGGGCCACTGGCCTTTGATTTTAATTACGGCGACCGGAAAAAACAGGATCCTACCGGAACATACCTGTCTGATCCTTTAATAAAAGGTCAGTTTCAACGTGACCGGCGGTTAAACACGCAAATCCAGTATAACGACAACTTCGCCAATGATAAGCTGAATGTAACAGGCCGATTATTTCTCGGCCACTATGATTACCATAGTCTTCTGCTATATGAGAGTCAAAAAACACTCTCTGTCGGACCGAGCAGCTGGCACGGCGCCGAATTGCGTCTGCTTTCCACACACTGGACGGATCATAAACTGATGTTCGGCGCCGAGTATCAGAACAACACCCGCATCAAGCAGACCTATCAGAACTTTGACAATCCCGATGAAAACGTGGCTATCCACAATTCCGTAATTCGAATAGGCGTTTACGCTCAGGATGAATGGCGCATCAATCCGTCGCTCTCGGCAACACTGGGATTGCGTTACGATTACAACGCCTGGGTGGGCAGCCGCCTGAGTCCGCGTGGCGCGCTGATCTGGAATGCCACACCGAAGACTACGTTCAAGGCGCTCTATGGGCGCGCACATCGCTCGCCGAATTCTTTTGAGCGCGACTACAACGATGGAATCACGCAAGTTGACAATCCCGGATTACACAGTGAAGCGATCGATACACTGGAATTTATCGCCGATTATTATCCGCAATCCGATATGCATGTCCGTGCGACTGTCTATGCATGGAATATGGATAACCTGATCACATTAGGCATTGATCCTGTCAGCGGACTTTCCCAATATCAGCAATCCGCAAACAAAATATTAGCCAGAGGCGCGGAATTGTCATTCGATAAAAGCTGGCGCTGGGGTGCTCGCATACGTGGCAGTTATGGCCTGCAAAACGCTGAACAGAAAGATGCGCACATTGTTAATTCCCCCTATCACCTGGGCAAACTTAATGCCACCATCCCTGTTCCATTGGTGACCGGACTGCGCGCTGGTTATGAATTGCAATACTATGGCAAGCGGCTGACTCTCGATGGATCACATACCAGGGGCTATTTTCTTTCCAATCTCAGTTTGCTGACCGATGTGCGATGGGTAAAAGGATTGGAAGCTTCACTGAGTGTTTACAATGTATTTGATGCGCATTATCAACACCCCGCCGCGGATATCAATTGGCAGAACGCGCTTGGACAGTTGGGCCGGACAGTCAGGTTCAGACTGGAATATCGCTTTTAGACTGCATAACATATGTCAAGAAAACAGCTGGCTCCCACACACGAGCGTCGCTATTTACGCGAAATTCTCAAACCGGATTTCATGACAGTACGCTTGAAATCGCTGGTCCTGCGGCTTACCCACCGGATCAACGACAGAATGATCGACGGCGCAGGTATTTTACTGTTATTGATATTGACCTCATTTGCAAATCCGGCATCAGCGAATGAAACCACGGAATATCGATTAAAAACCGCTTTTTTATATAATTTTGCTGTTTATACCGAATGGCCTGGAAATATCAGTGATGTGTTCAATTTATGTTTTTATGGAAAACATTCATTTGAAGCCTATCTGGAGCATCTCGAACAGAAGGAAATCAGCACACTTCCCATTGTCGTAAAAAATATCAGCGATATCAATGCGCTGAAAGATTGTCATATGATTTACCTTAGTCGTTCTTTTTTTGTCGATTTAACACCTATCATTGACCTTCTTGATAATAGCCCGATACTTACCGTATCCGATTACCCAGACGGCATTAAAAATGGAATCATGCTCAACATGGTCGTTTCCGAAGAAGGAAAAATAGCCTTTGAAGTTAATTTAACCAAAGCTAAAAACAACGGCCTGAACTTTAGCTCGCAATTATTACGAATAGCCAGAAAAGTAGTATTAATCAATTCTAAAGATCGTCTGACCATCAAGACAGGCGAATCTCGATTGAGCTAAAAATGGAACCGCCTGAAACCTTGTTATCATTGATAGCTGATTGCATTCATTGAAAAAAATTAAAACAGTTTAATTTATGCGCTCATTCTCTATAATATGCATGATTCTTTGAGCTTGGATTGAAGTACTGAACTGATCATCAAGTGATTGATTAACCTGATAACAATAAATGGATATGTGTTTATGACTGATGGAGAAGAAAAACCGGTTAATCCGAAGTGGGAACGCCAATTGATCGAAGGACTGGCATTTTCCGCCTTGCGTGAACAGCGACGCGCACGAATATGGGGTATTTTTTTTAAATCACTGACCTTTATTTACCTCTTCATATTGCTTCTGGCTTTTTCCGATCTGTTTGAAGGCAAGGGCGTCGGGATTTCTGACAAGCATACCGCCCTAATTGACGTGAACGGCATGATTATGCCGGATGGCATCAATAATGCTGACAACATTAACGCAAGCCTGAGATCGGCTTTCAAGGACAGTGGCACGCAAGGTGTCATTCTACGCATTAACAGTCCGGGCGGAAGTCCCGTTCAGGCTGGTTATATCAACGACGAAATACGCCGATTACGCGCCAATTATCCGGAAATTCCACTGTATGCGGTCATCGGTGATATTTGCGCATCAGGCGGTTATTATATCGCAGCTGCCGCAGATAAAATTTTTGTAGACAAAGCCAGTCTTGTCGGCTCAATCGGTGTACTGATGGATGGTTTCGGTTTTACCGGTACCATGGAGAAACTCGGCGTGGAAAGACGTCTGTTCACTGCGGGAGAGCATAAAGGTTTCCTGGACCCATTCTCACCGCTTGATGCGAAACAGCGGGAGCATTTAACCGGCTTGCTCAATGAAATTCACGAGCAATTCATCCGTATCGTGCAGCAAGGTCGCGGCGATCGACTCAAGGATGCACCGGAGATTTTCAGCGGCGTGGTATGGACAGGCAAACAAAGTATTGAACTGGGCTTGGCAGACGAAATGGGAAGCGCGGAATACGTGGCGCGCGAAGTGATAAAAGCCGAATCGATAGTCAATTTCTCGGTCCGTGAAAATCTGCTTGATCGCTTTACCAAACGTGTCGGTCAAGTATCCATGTCGCTTTTATTCGACAACGATCTAAGCTTCAGGTAGCACTCGGCGCATCGAACCGGACTGAACAATCTGGCTGGCGCTGCGCAGCTAATGCCGTGCAAGAGACGATAGCATGACTGGAAAACTATACCTGATCCCGACACCCATCAGCGATTCTGATCTGAACTGGGTAATTCCCGTGTCGGTCCGGGCGTCGATTCAGGAATTGTCCTGCTTTATCGTTGAGCACCCTAAAACCGCCCGGCAATTTCTGAAACAAATTGCCTGCAAAACGCCGCTACAGGAGATCCAGCTGCACACATTGAATACGCATTCGAAACCGGATGATCTGGCGGTGTTACTGCAACCCTTGTTATCCGGCCAAAATGTGGGACTCTTGTCAGAGGCTGGTTGTCCGGCCATTGCCGATCCAGGCAGCGATCTTGTACGCATGGCGCATGACAAAAAAATTCCGGTCATTCCATGGGTTGGCCCCTCTTCGATTATACTCGCGCTGATGGCCTCCGGACTCAATGGACAATGCTTTTGTTTCAATGGTTATCTACCGGTTGAAAAGCATGCGCGTGCACAGCAGATCGTTACGCTGGAAAAACGCTCCATTCAACACAACCAGACTCAGATATTTATCGAGACACCGTACCGCAACCAGGGGCTGCTCGAACACATCGTGCAAACCTGTCGGGATGATACGGATTTGTGTATTGCCGCCCACCTGACCGCTGTCAATGAAATGATTGTTACAAAATCGATAAAAGCGTGGAAACAGAAATTACCGGATATTCATAAAGTACCAGCCATTTTTTTACTGCACAATCGCTCTCGCCCGGTTACGTAGAAATACCATACTTCGTACCGGGTACGCGCAATGCGGATTTCTCGAAATGCGCCGTATCGGACAAAACCATCAGCACCAATGCGTGAATTTGATCAATCCAGCTCTCCGCCCATCAACAGCTGGATAAATTTTCCGCGTGTTTCACGAGATGCGTCACGAAACAGCGAATAGCGGGCATGCTGATCAGGTTGCAAGTTATTGATTTCAATCCCCCACAGCGGCGACAAGGTCATGGGAAGATTGGAATAACGCACATCGATCAGTATTTCAGGCCGTTCTGGCCAGAGCGCAATCAGTCCATCGGAAAAATGTGAAAAACGTGCAATATCTCCAGCAAGAATAGATGAAGCGGGTAAATCCGGCAGATCGCGCGACAGATCAAACAATGCGATACTGTCACCCGGGTACACACGCGCATCCGAGAAAGGTGCTATACGTATGGCATTGACATACAGTCTGCCTTCGCTTTGATAGACCGATCGCCAGAGTACCAGATTACCCAGCGTGGGCTTGACCAGCAACCGCTCTATCGTATGACCATGTCCAGCAGCCAGTGTCTCCGTGATACCTTCCGCGCGCTGCAACTGCATCCAGCCGAATGACAAATAAACACCCGCGAGCAACAATCCGACACGAGCAGCCGTGATGGAATGTTTACGCAACGCATAAACAACAGCCACAAGCAATATCAGCGTAAACACGGGATCAATGACTGAAATGATATTGAAGGCCAGGCGTGAATCACTCAGCGGCCACAGTAAGTTTGTACCATAGCTGGTAAGCGCATCGAGCACGCCGCTCAGGCAATAGCCCAGAAAAGCAAATAGATAAATCCGCGCAAAAGACAAACGCCTGCGCAAAAAAGGCCACAAGAGTGCTGCGGCGATCAATGCACCGAAAGGTATAAAAAAAATGGAATGTGTAAAGTGCCGGTGAAACTCGATATTAAGCAAAGGGTCATTTTCCGACTGAATCAAAATATCCGCATCAGCGATAATGCCTGCGAAAAAACCGATACCTGCGGCCACACGCGTTTCTTCATGTCTTGCACCGGACTGCGCCATACTCGCACCCAGCAAACCCTGCGTCAATAAATCCATAATTGTTGTGACATACAAAATAAATCGATGATCGTAATCACCGCAGCTTGCCATAATATTAAAACACACGGCAATCCACGTAAAACTATGCCGAAACGAAAAGCTCTACCATACAATCGTTCTTTGAATCAAATAAAAACCTTTACAGGCGCAACGCACCGGTTGTGATTTCACCATCACGTTCGCAGCAGATCAGATTACGCCAATACAGCATCAGTCACCTGGATTGCCTTTCAGGTAATGCGGCAATCCCGCCACTGTCAGAATGACCTCATCACATTGCCGCGCAACCAGCTGGTGTAATTTACCGGCTTCATCACAATGCCGCCGGGTCAACTCTCCCATCGGAATAATACCCATGCTGGTTTCGTTGCCAACGAAAATAATGCGTCCCGGCAAAGTTGGTAGAAGCGACAAAAAGGCAGTATGCTCCTGATCGAAGAGCATGCCATTCCGATGGGTCAGCAAATTGGTAAGCCAATGCGTGAGACAATCGATCAGCAAACAGTGTTGCGCATCAGCCAGTTGTCCCAACAGATTAGCCAGATATACCGGCTCTTCAATCACTCGCCAGTGACCGGGACGGTTTGCACGATGCAATGCAATACGCGCCTGCATTTCTGCGTCATCAATCGATGCCGTGGCAATATAAATAACCGGCAAATGACTCTGTATCGCGAAACGTTCCGCCAGACGGCTTTTTCCAGACCGGATACCACCCAAAACCAGCGTTTTTGTGTTTTTCATATGTATCCACTTTGCAGATAGCACTTCATGATCAGCCCATCCTCATTCATCGCTCATGACCGTCTTGCTCGAAGTGTACCGCAAAGCTTGCAATACTGATGAAGCATCGCTACACCGCTACAGATTACTACAAATCAATACCATTTTGCGCCATGATTCCCGAGCGATAAGCATGCCTGACATCGTGCATTTCAGTAATCGTATCAGCCAGATCACAAAGCGCCTGCGGCGCGGCGCGGCCGGTCACAATAACATGCTGCATGGGCGGTCGGTTCTTCAAATCCTCCAGCACCGTCTCCATATCCAGCCAGCCGTATTTCAATGGATATGTCAACTCATCCAGCACGACCAGATTCAGCCGCGGATCACGCAACATATTCTGAACGACCGCCCAGCCGCGTCGCGCCGTTTCGATATCCCGTTCCAGATTTTGCGTATCCCAGGTAAAGCCTTCGCCAAGAACATGCCAGACCACGTTTGCCTGCTGACGGAAAAACGCCTCTTCTCCGGTATCCGAGCGTCCCTTGATAAACTGAGCGACAGCAACCCGCATGCCATGTCCCAATGCCCGTGCAACCATTCCGAAGGCTGAACTGGACTTGCCCTTGCCGTTTCCCGTCAACACCAGCAGCAATCCTTTGGTTTGATTGGCACGGGCAATCGCGGCATCCACGATTTCCTTTTTACGCTGCATGCGCTTGCGATGCCGCAGAGCCTTGTCTGTGTCATTACATTCGATCATCGATCAGTTACTTGCCACTTTGCTTAAACGGATTGACTGCGCTATGAAAACGATAATCCAATGCAATAGGATGGCGAAACCCGCATAAAACAAAAATGACTCGACATACATCGGGAAATAGGCTGATGTCCGCTCGGCAAATTCAAGCCACGTCGTATCGGCAAAACGACCCGAGAAGAAATAAAAACCACCGCTGGAAAACAATTCGCAGAGGATTAATCCGAAAACAATGCTCAGAGACAACGGCATCAGTGTGCGCCATACATATTGATGCTGGCTGGCATACCAACGGCCAGCCAGCCAGAGTGAGGCATAGGCAGGCAGCAGGAAAGCATAGGCAGGTGTCAGGCAGAATCCGCTTGCGCCACCCCAGGCATAGGCCATGTAATCAAGTATCCAGGCCAACATCAGAAAACCTGCTAATGGCCACACAGCGCGCAGATAAACACCCGCGAGAAAAAAGACTGCCCAGGAAGCGCCTGGCAGATTGTGCAACGATATAAAATGATGGCTGCGCGTAATAATCATTAATACGGCGAGCAATAAAGCGATAACCATTTGATGGCGTGAGGATAAAGCAAACATCTTGACTCCTTGTTAGGGTTGATAACGTATCGTGGCAAAGAAATTGCGCCCGGGCTGGTTGAAAAACGCTGCGGTTTCATAATGCTTGTCAAACAGATTTTCAATACGCCCCTGCAAGCGCCAATGCTTACTTAAGACATATTCGGCGCGCAGATCAAACTTGACATAGCTATCCAGTTTTCGTGTATTGCCGAGATCGTCAAAACGTTCGCCTTCAGCCAGAAACATGGCGCCAATGCGGTACCGGCCAAACGCACGGTCAATATCAAGACGAAACGACTGTTCCGCACGCCGCGGCAGTATATTACCTCTGTTCGCATCGGCGGAACGGTTTTCCGGATCGAGAAAAGTCAGATTACCATTCAGCAGCCAGCCGCGGATGGTCGTGCTGAGCGCAGCTTCCAGTCCACGGATGTGTGCCTGATTGATATTGGCAGGCGCAAATATATTAGCATCGAAAGCGATCATATTATCAATCCGCGTATCATATACATTCAACGACCATTTACCCCATGCCATATTACCACGTGCGCCAAATTCAACGCTGCGCGATTCTTCCGGACGTAAGTCGGGATTACTGAAACCGGGAAAATACAGCTCATTAAACGTCGGTGCTTTAAACGCATTGCCGAAATTCGCCGTCAGACTGATACGGTCTGTAATTGTATAACCCCAGCCCGCACCGCCAGTCACCCAGCTGCCAAACTGCTGATTATCATCATAGCGTAATGACAATTGCGCGCGATGACGGCCAATCGTTGCAAGATACTGTGAAAAAGCGCCCCAGTTTGCGCGCGCGGTTTTGATAAACGCCTCCGTGCTGTCCAGATGGTCATGCAAATAATCCATACCCACGGTCAATTGATGGTTCGGGTTGATGGTAAAATCATTCTGCAGACTAATGGTATCGCGCGTCGTATGAAAACGCGTCATAAACTGCCTGCCTAAAAAATTATCACCGTCTTCCCGGCTGCGTCCTGCGATCAGACTGACACGCCAGATGTCCAGCGGCGAATACCGCGCCGAACCGCCGAACACCTGCTGCATGGTTTCCGTTGTGTTGACAAAACTGCCATCAAACTGCGTTCTACCCGAAGATTGCATGAAATTGGCATCAAGTTCGAGGCCGCTTTCAAAGCGGTAACCGGCGCGTGCCGAACCAGCCACATTGCGGTAACCGTCACGATCGGGTTCTATCGTAAAACAACCGGCCGTATCGCTGCCCGTACAGGCATTAAAACCTTTGGTGCCCATGCCACTGGCCGTCAGGTTAAACCATCCTCGCTCGCTCGATCCCGACAGCCCGACCGAACCGTTCAATGTGCCGTAGCTGCCGCCGCCAAAACTGAAACTGGGATTAAAACCGCGGCCGCCGCTCCCCTTGCGTGTAAAAATCTGGATCACTCCGCCGATGGCCTCGGAACCATACAGACTTGAACGCGGCCCACGAACAATCTCAATGCGTTCAATCTGCTCAAGCGGAATATTTTCGAATGCTGTAGTGCCGGATGACGCCGATCCCACCCGGATACCATCGATCATCACCATGATGTGATCGGTCTCGGTGCCACGCATTTGCACAAATGTACTTTTTCCCGGACCGCCATTATTGATGATGTTCACACCCGTCACACCGCGCAGCAAATCCTCGATCGATCTGGATTGCTGACGCTCGATATCTTCGCGTGTAATCACCGTCACCGATGCCAGGGAAGCATCAACAGGTTGCGCCGTACGCGTTGCTGTTACGACAATGGGTTTCTCAAAATGAGGATTGTTTTGCTGCACGCCGTTCGCTGCTGCATCAGTCGCGACCGCTATCAGAATGACTGCTCCCGGCGTAAAGTCAACAACACGCCTTCCAGATGCAGTCATGAACGCTGCAAGCCGGTTATATCGTTTCATGTAATTCCTCCGCGCCGCCCGCGCGTTATCCGGTTAAAAAAGGATTGCAGAGGAAAAAAAACAGATAAAACCGCCTGAGCATAAATAGTCAGGCTATTCATTTGGTAAAGCCCTCCGCAATACCATCGTATTTACGTCAGGCCGGTCTCCGGACTCATGAGTGGAAATAGTCATTAAAATTTCCTTAACCCGCGCCTTCCCATGCAATAACACAGTGGCGTTCGTGCGGATTATTTAGCTCATTTACCGTTGCGGGGGCAGTGCTGGATTTGTTCTAGTGATAAACACACCAGCTTCCCGTTTAACCTTCTATAAATAAAAGGCACCCGAAGTAAGGGTGTGAAAGGTACAGCGACGCAGATCGAATGTCAAGGATAAAGCCTGACGGGAACAGAGCACTGAGATGCTGTGTTGCTTACTTGCTTTAATTGATAATATTGTCCTGAACCAACTCAAATGAGCCTTCAATTTCATTATTGACAATGTAACCATAAATGCCTCGAGGCAAACCATACACCTGCAATGGCGCCATTCTCTCAAACGGAACCAGAGCCTGAGTGCATGCGACACTACCATCGTCTGGTACCATACTGACAGCATTAACGGTGATTTCAAACCGGTTATTTTTCAAGCGCTGGTGTATTCCCCCAATCATCAAGCACCCATTGGCCAGGTGCCCACGGATTTTCAGAAATACTTGAACGGGAAAACTGTCTGTGATCCTAACTTCCACACCATCATCAGATTCAAGGAAGTAAACCGAGCGTCCAGGTTTGGATATTTCTGAAATTTTGAATTCCTGCAATCGCCAGCTATCGCTATTGACATCAAATATCAATATGCCATTTAGAAATGCGCCAGGTTGCGCATCGGTATCGACACGTGGAATGCTCAAAACACCATCGCGATAATGTGGAAAATCGCTGATTGATCCGTTTTCGGCAAAACCAAACGCTGGAAACAGGATCATTACAAGCGTTGCAATGGTAAGGCTAAAAGATTTCATCATTTTGCTTGCTTAAAACCGAACAGGATAATCTGGGCCATTATTGGCAACACTTTTCTAAAGATAGTTCATCAAAGCGCCCGTTCAACATCCTGCAGCACACCGTCAATGAGCTGCCGGATATGTTTAGCGCGATTAGCCAAATGCTGATCATGGGTTACGATAATCAAGCTGGCATTTACTTTTTCGTTCAATTCCAGCATTAAATCAAAAACAGCTTCTGCGGTATGACGATCAAGATTACCAGTGGGTTCGTCAGCCAGTATACAGGCTGGTTGAGTAATCAATGCGCGCGCCACAGCAGCACGCTGACGTTCGCCGCCGGATAATTCACTCGGCGTATGTACCAGCCGATGCCCAAGCCCCACTTGCCGTAAAACTTCAGCGGCGCGCTCCAGAGCCTCCTGCTTGCTCATACGCCTGATCAACAGCGGCATTGCCACATTCTCCTGCGCTGTAAATTCAGGCAACAAATGATGAAACTGATAAATAAAGCCCAGCGAGCCATTACGCAACTTGCAGCGCGTATTTTCATTCATTGCCGCTATGTTCTGGCCAAGGATATTGATTTCCCCACTGCTGGGTTTGTCAAGACCACCCAGTAGATGCAACAATGTGCTTTTGCCTGATCCGGAGGCACCCACGATGGCAGCCAACTCTCCGCGCTCCACCTTAAGATTGACACCTTTTAATACCGGGACTTCCAGATCCCCCTGATCGAATTGCTTAAACAGGTTTTGACATGAGATGACAATATCACTCATACCGCAAAGCCTCTGCCGGATTGACCTTGGATGCCCGGTAACTTGGATAAAGCGTTGCCAGCAAACTCAGCGCGAAAGAAACGAGCGCCACTGTGATAATATCTTCAGCCTGCGGATCACTGGGAATTTCACTGATGTAGTAAATTTCATTCGAAAGAAATTGCACACTGAAGATCCATTCTATAAACGCCACCACTTCTCCGACGTTAAACGCCAACAGCATGCCGCCGGTTACACCCAGTACCGTTCCAGCGACGCCAATGAAAGTCCCTTGCACTATAAAAACTTTCATAATACTGCCTGGACTTGCGCCAAGTGTACGTAGAATCGCAATGTCGGATTGTTTGTCGGTAACCGCCATAACCAGCGTAGAAACGATATTAAATGCCGCCACCGCAATAATCAGCGCCAGAATCAACGACAACATGCGCTTTTCAATCTGTATCGCACGAAAATAATTGGCGTGCTGTTTTGTCCAGTCAGTAATATAAAATGCACCAGATAATGATGTTGCCAGATCATTGACAACCTTGGGCGCGAGAAACATGTCACTCAGCTTCAAACGAACACCGGATACCGCGTCATCGGTCATACGATAGAGTTTTTGTGCATCGTTCATATGAATCAGCACCAGGCCGGAGTCATATTCAAAATGGCCGGCCTCAAAAATGCCGACAACAGTAAACTGCTTGAGTCGCGGCAGAATGCCTGCGGGTGTGACCTGCCCCTGGGGTGAAATCAATACGATCTTGTCTCCACGGTATGCACCAAGACTACGCGACAGCTCCAACCCGATAATAATATTGAATTCACCGGGCTGTAAATCCTGCAATGCGCCGCTGACCATCATCGCGTCAAAATCCGCCACCGTATTTTCCTTATCCGGCAATATTCCGCGAACAATCGCACCATGAACCACCTGATCGTAAGAGACCATTGCCTGAGCGTTGACAAACGGCGCCGCAGCGATAACATCCGGGTGCCGGGCAGCTTCGGTTGCAGTAGACTCCCAGTCAGTCAGTCGATTATCGAGCCCGCTGATCTGGACATGTGAAGCAACACCGAGAATACGCGCGCGCACTTCCTTCTGAAAGCCGTTCATCACCGACATGACGGTAATCAGCGCGGTCATACCCAACGTGATGCCAAGCAGTGAAATCAGCGAAATAAATGAAATGAAGTGATTGCGTTTTTTTGCGCGGGTATAGCGCAGTCCGATAAAAAGTTCGTAGGGAGACACAGGTTAAATAAGTGTTTAATCAGCAAAACATGCAGTGTGCCACAATTAAGATCGGAAGAGTAGAAGAACCGATTCTCTCGAACAGTGACTCAATCATTGTTTTTCCCTTATTACGTAAAGCAATTGTATAATCATGCTATGAAATTTGATATGGTTGTTATTGGCGGCGGATTGGTCGGCGCAAGTCTAGTAGCTGCATTAAGAAGCAGCGGTCTCAGGATTGCATTGATCGAGCCGCGCGAGCCCTCTTCTTTACCCAGTGATGAAAGCTGGGACAGCCGTGTTTATGCCATCAGCCCAGGCAGCGTGGATTTTTTACGTGATCTGGGAATCTGGCAACGAATGGATACATCGCGTCTGACACCGGTTTATGACATGAGCATTTTTGGTGATGATAATTGCTCGCATATCCACTTCAGTGCATATGAAACCGGCGTTGCCGAACTGGCACATATCATCGAGAACCGCCAATTGCAGGCTGCGGTCTGGGAAGCATTACAATCTGAAAAAAACCTGGATATTATCTGTCCCGCCAGCTGTGTCGCCATCATCTGGCACACCACGCATGCTGAAATACAGCTTGAAGATGGCCGTACACTTGAAGCCGCACTTGTTGTCGGCGCTGATGGTGTCAATTCATGGACACGTCAACAGGCCGGCATAGGAGTTTCGCGCCATGCTTACCAGCAAATCGGCGTCGTTGCCAATTACAACACGGAATTACCACACCGCAATATCGCATATCAATGGTTCAGACGCAATGGCGTTCTGGCGCTGTTACCACTGGCAGATCATAGAGTATCCATGGTCTGGTCAACCAGCGAAATCCATGCAGCACAATTGCGGGAACTTTCCGCCGAGGCACTATGCCTGCGTGTTGCGGAAGCAGCTTCGTACACATTGGGCAGGCTTGAGCTCATCACGCCACCAGCCGGCTTTCCTTTGAATTTTGTACATGCCGACTCTTTGATTAAGCCACGTTTTGTTCTGGTTGGCGATGCAGCACACGGAATCCATCCATTGGCGGGTCAAGGTGTCAATCTGGGACTGCGTGACGTACGCAAACTTGCAGAAATTATCCGGAAGCGTGGTTTTCAATCTGATATTGGTGATTTAATGTTGTTACGTCGTTATGAATGTGCACGCAAGGAAGATATTCTGGCTTTGGAAACAGTCACCGACGGCTTACAGAAGTTGTTCAACAATTCAAATCCAACCCTTGCCAGAATTCGAAATTTGGGACTCGAAATCACCAATCATTTACCTTTGATCAAAAACCAGCTCATGCAGCATGCACTGAGCTGAAAACAATTTTAACGGAGTATCATCATGGTCTCGCAGCACTTAACACGATTCATTCTGATCCTGTTCATTTATATCCTCTCAGGAGCAGGATTCACCTGGGCGAACGAAGAAGCAGTCGAAAAGGCCATAGAACCTCATTTTCCAGGCGCAAAAATTGAGAGCTTGCGGAAAACACCTTATCTTGGACTCTACGAGGTACTTGTCGGTGGCGAGCTGTTTTACACTGATGAGAAAGCCGAACATTTCTTTTTCGGGCATATCGTTGACACAAAATCAAGAACAAGCGTCACGAACGAACGCCTGCAAGAAATCAAAGCAGCACGACGCGTACCACTTGATACACTACCACTTGAATTCGCGATAAAAATCGTGAAAGGCAATGGTGAACGAAAGCTTGCTATCTTTACCGACCCAAATTGTCCGTATTGCAAACAACTTGAAAAGGAACTGGTGAATATCACTGATATCACAATCTATACTTTGCTGTATCCAGTCTTAAGAGGTTCTTTGGAACTCTCCACATCAATCTGGTGTGCACAGGACCAGATCAAGGCATGGGATGATTTCATGCTCAGAGGCATCACTCCAAAAACCAACGATTGTGAAACCCCGATACCTACATTACTAAAATCCGGACAAGAAAATCGTGTGACCGGAACACCAACACTGATTTTCGCCGATGGCTCCATTGTAGGCGGCATGATTCCTGCGCAGGCAATTGAAGACAAATTAAGGAGCGCAAATCAGTCTATTAAAAAATAGTCCGATGGCGCTCTTGCCGTAATATAATCGCTCAGCGTCAGCCTTTTTGAGCTTGATATAACCAATTCGCGGCATCGAGAGCATAATACGTCAAAATACCATCAGCGCCAGCTCGTTTGAAGGAAAGCAGCGATTCGAGAACACAATCTTTTTCATTTAGCCAACCATTGATCGCTGCCGCTTTAAGCATGGCATATTCACCACTGACTTGATAAACAAAAGTAGGGGCTTTAAACTCATCTTTAATCCGTCGCACAATATCAAGATATGGCATACCAGGTTTGACCATAATCATATCTGCGCCTTCGGCCAGATCAAGTCCAGCTTCCCATAACGCCTCGTCAGAATTCGCTGGATCCATCTGATAAGTATATTTATTACCTCCGCCCAAGTTAGTAGCGGAACCAACCGCATCGCGAAAAGGGCCATAAAAATTTGACGCATATTTTGCCGAATAAGCCAAAATGCGTGTATAAATAAAGTTTTTTGAATCAAGTGCGTCTCGAATCGATTTAACTCGTCCATCCATCATATCCGAAGGCGCCACCACGTCAGCTCCGGCTTCCGCATGAGTTAAAGCCTGTTTGATGAGCACGGCGACAGTTTCTTCGTTTAACACATATCCTGAATCATCAATTAATCCATCTTGCCCGTGACTAGTATAAGGATCTAGAGCAATATCGGTGATCACTCCTAATTCTGGGAATCGTTCTTTCAACAGTCTCACAACGCGAGGCACAAGGCCTTCCGGATTATAGGCTTCATCGGCCGTCAAGTTTTTTAAACCTGTATCAATCACGGGGAAAAGAGCGATTGCGGGAACACCCAACATTAAACATTGCTCAGCTTTTTTCATCAAAAGGTCTGCGCTCATTCTGCTTACGCCCGGCATGGAATCAACCTTTTCTTCGCGATTAGCGCCATCTAGAACAAAAACCGGATAAATGAAATCAGCGGTCTGGAGCTGATTCTCACGAACAAGGCGACGTGAAAAGCTATCACGACGTAATCGACGCATTCTTTTGTGAGGAAACTTACTTAGTAAACTGATCATGATAGTGATTTATCGAAATTATCATAAAAAAAACTTTTAAACGGAACTTATAGTCATTTAAGTCTGTCTACTTTTTGGGCATAAAAACAAGTGTCCCCTACCTTTCTCTCCCTTAAGGTGGGGCCTTAAGTGATATTAAGGCAGGCGGTTCCCCCCCGGTTTTTACTCCCCTTTAACCGGGGGTCTTTTCTCTTATAGTATTAGTTCAAACGGATTAAAAAGTCACAGCACGCAGCACGATTAATTTAATAGACTCCTTATTCAATCCAACTTTGAATTATGTGATTGACCTCATTAATTCCAATCAGTTTACTACTCGAAAATAACTGCACACTCACTAATGGGTAATTTATTTTCAAAAAGGATTTTACTTGCATCAACGTCAGCGTGGCTTGTTGCCTGCTCAGTTTATCAGATTTAGTCAGCAGAATATGAACAGGCTTTTGTGTTACAGAAAACCACTCGAGCATCTGTAGATCGAGATCTTTTAGTGGATGCCGAATATCAATGATTAAAACAAGACCAAAGAGCTCTTTTCGTGTTGATAAATATTGCGTAAGAAATATTTCCCAGTGCTTCCGAATGGTAATGGGTGTTTTTGCGTATCCATAGCCAGGCAAATCTACAAGAAAATGACCTGAACATAAACGAAAATAATTGATCTGCTGTGTTCTTCCGGGCGTCTTGCTTGTAAATGCAAGCCTGTTGCGACGTGTAAGAGTATTAATAGCACTAGATTTTCCAGCATTTGAGCGTCCTGCGAATGCAATTTCTTTTCCGTCATGCGTAGGCAAATCTTTCAGACTGTTAGCAGATGTATAAAAAGTTGCGCCGTCGAATAAAATCATGAAATGTTAAGAAAGTTTTCTGTTTGAAGCAAATCATGCGCAATAAAAACCAGACCTTCAAGAACCAAGTTATCGATTTCAATAAAAGGAAAATCAATGTGGTCGCGAATAAAACTTGCTCCACCACCACTTACGATACAATTCTGCGGGTAATATCCTTGGTGTTTTAAAAAAAGTTGTTTGGCTTTTTCGATCAATGCAGTCAAGGCGACGCAGATACCATTATGAATAGCACTTGAGGTTGTTGTAGGGAAAACTTCAGAATCTTTAGTTGTTAAGTCATAACTAAGCTGAGTGCTGGCAAATAAAGTTTTAAGTTGCAAATAAGGCCCAGGCACTATGTACCCCCCAAGGAATAATCCATCACGGGAAATCGCATCGACGGTCATGGCAGTACCCACATTAATAACCAAACATGAGTGATGGGACTTATTCCAAGCACCCACCAGCGCAGCCCAACGGTCAGTACCGAGCTGATGATGATATTTATAATTATTCGTAATACCACATTGGTAAGATCGAGATTGAATCCAATGTGTTTTATAATTAAAAGAATTAACAATTGCAGAGAGCTGTTTTGTTATTAAATGATGTGAAACCGAAGAAATCACAACAAAGTTGATATCATTCAACTTATTCCACTGGCTAGACAACTTTTGTATTTCCATATGAGATACTTGCTCTTTAGCAAGCCAGTGATGATTTCTATTTAGCCCCCACTTAATGTAGGAATTTCCAATATCAACAGCTAATATAGATGTCATTAACCTGAAATTTTCGATCTTAGAGAAATGTCACCTATAGCGAAGTTCTGCAATCCATTGACTGTTTTAAGGATAAGCTGCCCTTCGCTTGTAACGCCAGCGACGACACCTACTATTGTTTTTTTATCCGGCAGACGCAGCTCAACTGGTTTATTATGATAATAGTGCAACTGCATCCATTCCTCTCGAAAGGGCTCGAATCCTTTAATCCGAAAAATATTAAGAAGCTGATAAAGTTCGATTAGAAAATGCGCTAATAATTGATTGCGGTTCAGTCGACGTGCAGTGATTTGATACAGATCAGTAATAGGGTATTCAATGTTAGAAACAAATTGTTTAGGCAATTTGACGTTTACACCAACGCCAATTATTACAGACACACCACGATAAATATCGCTTTTACTCTCTATTAAGATTCCTGAAATTTTTCTTTCATTAAATAAAATATCGTTTGGCCATTTTATTCGATACTCGGCTGGTGCCAATTTGGCAAAAACTCTAACCAAACATAAAGATATTAATAAACTAAGTCCTGACAAATGTTTGGAGTTTAATTTAAAACTCAGTAAAAGACTAAATGTCAAACTGCCGATTGGATTCGAAAACCATCGTTGTTTTCTTCTTCCCCTTCCTTTAGTTTGATTTTCCACAACAACTACAGGAATTCTTTGGCTATTTGAATATAAAGAAATATTTTCTAGAATGTATTGATTGGTAGAATCTAGTTGATCAAATAAATTTAAATGAAAATGATACTTATGAAATGATAAAAGATCTTCTACTTCTTCGCGTTTAATCGAATCAACAATTTCGATTAAACGTATACTTTTTTTTTATTTCTAAATGTAAACCACTTCTTACTAAACTCTGTGTTAACTTAGAAAATTCCTGCAAAGAGATACCCAATTTCATTGTCAAGTACACATATGCATGATATCTATAATCTTTTAACACATTCAATAAATTCTTGAATATATTATCTGTATTAAACGAATGAGGACGGACATTTTTATCCATTACACGCTAATATACTTAGATTTAGTCATTCAATGATAAAAAGAATTTTATCCAGAAATATTAATAATTTCAGGGCGTTCAACTAACTCAACCAAAGCCATAGGAGCATTATCTCCTTTTCTATATCCATTTTTTAGAATCCTGATATAACCTCCTGGTCTATTAATATATCTAGGCCCAAGTTCAGAAAATAGCTTTATAACGCTTTTGCGATCTCTTAGGGTATTAAATGCGCTACGTTTATTGGCTAAACTTGAAACTTTACCAAGGGTTATCATAGGCTCGATAAATCTTCTCAGTTCTTTGGCTTTAGGTAAAGTAGTCATAATTAACTCGTGATGAATCAGAGAATTAGTCATATTACGAAACATAGCAGTTCTATGACTGCTTGTACGGTTTAATTTTCTAAAGGCCTTATGATGGCGCATGATTTATATCCTTTGTTAAATTTTCCAAATTTGCTGGAGGCCAATTATCAAGCTTCATGCCTAGTGTCAACTCACGAGCGGCCAGTACTTCCTTTATTTCATTAAGCGATTTACGTCCTAAATTTGGTGTTCGTAAAAGCTCTGCCTCCGTTCTTTGTATTAAATCACCAATATAATAAATATTCTCAACTTTCAAACAATTAGCCGATCGAACAGTTAATTCTAGATCGTCAACAGGTCTAAGCAATACTGGATCAATTTGTGGAATTTTCGGTTGTTCAGCTGGCACGGGAGTACTTTCAAGATCCGCAAATACAGTTAATTGCTGCACCAAGATACGAGCTGCATACCGAATTGCTTCTTCAGGATCGACTATTCCATTAGTCTCGATATCCATAATTAACTTATCAAGATCCGTACGTTGCTCAACTCTAGCGCTTTCCACTATATAACTTACCCTTTTAATAGGGCTAAAAGAAGCATCAAGCATAATGCTGCCTACACTTTTATCAGTTTCGCGTGTTTTTCGAGTACTTGCGGGAAGATAACCTCTTCCTTTTGATATTTTTAAATGCAGATCAATTTTTCCATCAGATGTTAAATGTGCGATTATGTGATCGGGATTTAAAATTTCCACGTTATGATTTTTCTCAAAATCATTTGCCGTCACAACTCCCTTTCCCGCTTTACTTAATTTTAACGTGGCTTCATCGCCCGAATATAATTTTAATACTATGCCCTTGATATTCAATAATACATCGACCACATCTTCTTGTACGCCGTCTATTGTTGAATATTCGTGGACTACGCCAGAAATTTTTACTTCTGTTGGCGCATAACCTGTCATCGAAGACAATAAAATTCTACGTAAAGCATTTCCTAGTGTATAACCGTATCCGCGCTCAAAAGGTTCCATAACAACCCTAGCGTGAAGGGGAGAAATATTCTGAACATCAATTATACGAGGTGTTAATAATTCATTAACTTGCATCTAATGACCTTAATAAATATAGTACTAAGAGTTACGCAGTTACTTTGAGTACAATTCAACCACGAGCGATTCATTAATTGTAGATGGCAAATCTATACGGTCAGGTTTATTTTTATATAAACCCTTCATTCCCTTAACATCCATTTCAATCCAGGTTGGAAATCCTCTCGACTCAGCTGCAAGAATAGATGATTTAGAACGAATATGCTCCTTAGCTTTATTATCGAGTTCTATAAGATCGCCAGGCTTAACTGAATACGATGGTGTATTTACACGCCTTCCGTTAACACGCACAGCATTATGTTTAACAATTTGCCTTGCTTCCGCTCGAGATGAACCAAATCCCATTATATAAACAATATTGTCTAAACGACTTTCAAGCATTATTAACAAGTTGTCACCAGTAATGCCTTTTTGCTTATCTGCCTGTTTATATAAATTTCGGAATTGTTTCTCCAGAAGTCCATAAATTCGTCGAAGCTTTTGTTTTTCTCTTAACTGAACGCCATAATCAGACAATCTACCCTTTTTTTGCCCGTGCTGTCCGGGTGGATAATTTCTTCTTTCTATAGCACACTTATCAGTGAAGCATTTTTCTCCTTTTAAAAAGAGTTTCTCATTCTCTCTTCGACAAAGTTTACATTTAGATTCCAAATATCTAGCCAACTATATTCTCCTTAAATTCGACGCTTTTTAGGTGGTCTACAACCGTTATGGGGAACTGAAGTGACATCAGATATACTCGTAATCTTAAAACCGGCGCCATTAAGAGCTCTTACAGCAGAATCTCTGCCAGGCCCTGGCCCTTTAATTTTAACTTCTAAATTTTTTACACCACATTCCATTGCAATTTTACCGGCGCTCTCGGCGGCAACCTGCGCTGCAAAAGGAGTGCTTTTGCGAGATCCTTTAAAGCCAGAACCACCAGATGTTGCCCATGATAAAGCATTACCTTGTCTATCAGTTATTGTGATAATTGTATTGTTAAAAGATGCGTGTATATGAGCAATTCCTTCAGATATATTTTTCTTTATTTTTTTTCTAATGCGAACAGTTGGCTTTACCATAATTAATTAACTTTAAATAATAATTTATCTTGCTCGGATAGCTTTTCTTGGTCCTTTTCTTGTACGCGCATTTGTACGTGTTCTTTGTCCTCGTACAGGAAGACCTTTTTTATGACGTAATCCGCGGTAACAGCCCAGGTCCATAAGTCTTTTAATATTCATAGAAATTTCTCTACGCAAATCACCTTCTATATTTAATTTAGCGATATTATCACGTAGGATATCAAGCTGTGCCTCTGTTAATTCTTTAAGTTTTGTGTCAACTGCTATTCCCGCTTCGTTACAAATACTTTTAGAGGTAGTTCTGCCAATGCCATATATTGATGTCAATGCTATCACTATATGTTGGTGGTTTGGTAAGTTTACTCCAGCAATTCGAGCCATAATATTTTATCTAGGTTGGCCTAGCCTTGTCGTTGTTTATGTCGAGGGTCAATGCAAATTACTCTAATAATTCTATTACGCTTTATTATTTTGCAATTTCTGCAAATTCGCTTTACTGAGGCCATTACTTTCATATATTCTAAGAAATACTAAATTAATTTAAAAAGTTATTTTGCTCTAAATGTTATACGTGCACGTGTAAGATCATATGGAGTAAGATCCACGGTTACTTTATCACCAGGCAATATTCGTATGTAATGCATTCTCATTTTACCCGAAATATGACCAAGAACGATGTGACCGTTCTCCAATTTTACTTTGAAAGTTGCATTAGGTAACGTTTCCAGCACTTCCCCTTGCATCTGAATAGTTTCTTCTTTAGCCATGCAATTAATTATCTCGCAGTTAAACGATTGTTACTGCCTTTTAAATTTGCTTTTTTTAACAAACTATCATATTGCGATGACATGACATGCGATTGTACTTGTGTCATAAAATCCATTGTAACAATAACAATTATAAGTAAAGATGTGCCACCAAAATAAAATGGGACATTCCACTGCAATATCAAAAACTCCGGAAGCAAACATACTAACGTTACATAAACAGAACCCGTCAAAGTAAGTCTCAACATTATTTTTTCTATATAACGCGATGTTTGATCACCTGGTCTTATTCCAGGTATAAATGCACCACTCTTTTTTAAATTATCTGAAGTCTCTTTAGGATTAAAAACGAGTGCTGTATAAAAAAAGCAAAAAAAGATTATCATCGCAGCATAAAGAAAAACGTATAAAGGCTGCCCTGGCGAAAGAGATGCGCTTAAGTCTCTTAACCAAACCATAGAATCTCCGGTTGCAAACCAACCAGCTAAAGTTGCGGGAAATAATATGATACTAGAGGCAAATATCGGAGGTATTACTCCGGCCATATTAAGCTTCAAAGGCAAATGAGAACTTTGTCCGCCGTATACTTTTTGTCCAACTTGCCTTTTAGCATAGTTTACAAGAATACGGCGTTGTCCTTTTTCTACGAATACCACAAAGGCTGTAACAATTGTCGCAGCAACAAATATAAAAAGTGCTACCAAAAAGTGCATAGATCCGGTACTGACTAAATCCAAAGTTCCTCCGATGGCGCTCGGCAATCCTGCAGCAATTCCAGCAAAGATGATTAATGAAATACCATTACCTATACCACGTTCTGTAATCTGTTCACCCAGCCACATTAAAAAAATTGTACCGGTCACCAGTGTAATAACCGTAGTAATAATGAACATGGAGCCAGGATTTATAACTAAACCTGTCTGTGCTTGTAAAGCAATCGATATTCCATAGCTTTGTACTAATGCTAGAAGCAGGGTACCATATCGTGTATATTGTGTGATTTTTCTTCTACCACTTTCACCTTCTTTCTTTAGAGCTTCCAAATAAGGAATAGCAACAGTTCCGAGCTGCATTATAATCGACGCGGATATATACGGCATAATGCCAAGTGCAAATATCGAAAAACGCGACAAAGCTCCACCGGAAAACATATTAAACATTCCCAACACACCACCTTGTTGAGAATCAAATAAATCTTTCAAGATATCAGGATCAATTCCGGGAACTGGTACATGCGCTCCAATTCTATAAACTATTAAAGCTAAAAGTAAAAACCACAGTCTACGTTTCAGATCAGCAAAACGATCTACTGGTTTATGGGTAAATCCTCTTGTAGCCAATTTATTCCTTTGTGAATTTTGAGTTGCTAAACAGCATCAACTTGAATTAGTTCCTTAACGCCTTTAGTTACGCTAATGCCTTGCAATGATATACTCTTGCCTAGAGTTGTATTGGCTGAAAGATAGATTTTTACGGAATTAACATAACCAGGAATCAAATTATTTCGCTTCAAGGTTTCAATAGTTATTGTTGGCTCATCAATTAATGACAAATCGCTCAGTCTTAAAGATTTTTTATAGTCGGCTTGAAAGTTTTTGAAACCACGCTTCGGTAAACGTCTATATAAAGGCATTTGCCCACCTTCAAAACCTACTTTATGAAAACCACCTGATCTTGATTTCTGTCCTTTATGACCTCTTCCAGCAGTCTTTCCTGTGCCGCTACCAATTCCGCGACCCAATCTCTTTTTTATTTTGACAGATCCGACAGCGCTTTTTATACTATTGAGAAACATAATCATTCACACGTAATAAGATAATTAACTTTTCTGATCATACCTTGCACTGAATTTGTATTCTTTAATTTCGCTGTGCTGTTAATTTTTTTTAATCCCAAGCCCTTCACAATAGATCGATGCTTATTTTTAGTGCCAATCAAGCTTCTAACCAGAGTTACTTTAATCGTTTTTTCTGATTCATTAACCATATTAGTCTATATCCAAAATTTCATTAACTGTTTTGCTACGCTTTGCTGCTATCATAGAGGGAGTATTCATGGACGACAAACCGTGCAACGTAGCCCGCACCACATTGTATGGATTTGTTGATCCTATACACTTGGCTAAAATATTCTGCATACCCATTACTTCAAAAATCGCTCTCATAGGACCTCCTGCTATGATTCCTGTCCCATCCGGCGCCGGTTGCATATAAACTTTTGCTGCTCCATGCCTACCAATGATTGGATGATAGATGGTTCCATTCTTTAACTTGATCTTGATTAATGAACGTCTTGCTTCATCCATAGCTTTTTGCACTGCCACCGGAACTTCTCTAGCCTTTCCTTTACCCATACCAACACCGCCGTCTCCATCGCCTACTACTGTAAGTGCAGCGAATCCCAAAATTCTGCCACCCTTCACAACTTTAGTAACTCTATTGATGGAAACCAATTTTTCTTTTAAGTCGTCGAAATTTGTATCTGTTATCGCACCATCTTTGTTAATTGATTTGTTGGCCATAGTGTTGTTTAAATATAATTAGAATTTTAATCCGTTAGTTCTAGCTGATTCAGCCAATGCTTTAACTCTTCCATGATATTGATATCCAGATCGATCAAAAGCAATTTCACTTATACCCAAATTTTTTGCTTTTTCGGCAATTCGTTTTCCTATTATTACTGCTGATGAAATATTGCTTCCAAATTTTATTTGGCTTTTAATCTCTGGCTCAATTGATGATGCACTAGTTATCGTAACTCGTTTTGAATCATCAATAATTTGAGCATATATATGATTATTTGTTCGACTAATTGTTAAACGCAGAACTCCTAGTTCTTGTATTTTTTTTCTAGTTTTTTTTGCACGATTTAGTCTTTTTAATTTTAAATTTTTCATTGTGAAAATTAAGTTTTATTTCTTTTTAGTTTCTTTCAATTTAATTATTTCATCAGAATAGCGCACACCCTTACCTTTATAAGGCTCAGGCCTTCTAAAAGACCTTATGTCAGCAGCAATCTGTCCGACTTTTTGCTTATCAATACCTTTGATAGATATCTCCGTTTGGGTTGGCAATTCTACGCTTATATCAGTAGGTATAGGATAATTTATGGAATGAGAATATCCTAAGCTCAAATTTAAGACATTTCCATTAATCTGAGCCCGATAGCCAACGCCAACCAGAATAAGCTTCTTTTCGAAACCAACAGAAACACCTTTTACCATATTCGAAATTAAAGAACGCACCGTACCCGACAGCGCCTTATTTTCCTGCGTACTTTCTTTAACTTCAACTCTAATAGTATTGTTGTCTTCAATTAATCCTAAATTAGTACTGACAGGCTGGAATAGATGTCCTTTAGGCCCTTTTACTTGTATGCCCGTTGCTTGTATTTCAATTTTAACTTCAGGCGGAATACTTATGGGATTATTACTAATTCGTGACATTTAAACTGGTTCCTTAAATTCGCACTCTTTCAATTAAACTACTTCACAAATAACTTCACCACCAATACCCATTTTTTTTGCTTTTCTTCCGGTCATAATACCTTTAGAAGTAGACACAATTGAGATTCCCATGCCACCTAAAACTTCCTGCAAATTTGAAACTGATTTATAGATACGCATCCCGGGTTTACTCACGCGTTTGATTGATTCAATTACAGGAGATCCAGAATAATATTTCAAATTAATTTGAATAATCGATACATTCTGATTAATCAATGTCTGGAATGAATCGATATATCCTTCATCTTTTAATACAGATGCTATAGAATATTTTATTTTAGAAAAAGGCATAGAAACGCTTTCTTTTTTAGCCATTTGAGCATTTCTTATTCGTGTCAGCATATCAGCTATAGGGTCACTTAAGCTCATGTTACATCCTGTTTATAAATATAATTACCAACTTGCTTTTGTTATTCCCGGTATTTTTCCGCTCATTGCAATTTCGCGTAACTTTATTCTTCCGAGCCCGAACTTAGCGTATACTCCTCGAGACCTACCCGTTAATGTACAGCGATTTCGCAAACGAACAGGGCTTGAATTTCTAGGCAGTGCTTGCAGTTTCAAGCGAGCTTCAAATCTATCTTCTTCCAATAAAGAATAATCATTAATGATTGCCAGCAATTTCTTTCTAGTATTTGAATATTTTAAAACAGTTTTCTGTCGCTTTAAATTTCTATTGATAATCGAAAGTTTTGCCATAATGTTAATTTTTAAAAGGGAAATTAAATGCCTGAAGTAGAGTTCGCGCTTCCTCGTCACTTTTAGCCGAAGTCGTTATTGAAATATTCATTCCGCGTAACGTATCAATTTTATCGTATTCTATTTCAGGAAAGATTATTTGTTCTTTAATTCCTAAATTATAGTTTCCTCTACCGTCAAAAGATTTAGATGAAATACCACGAAAATCTCTTATTCGTGGGATAGCAATAGAAATTAGGCGATCCAAAAAATCATACATTCTTCCACCTCTCAAAGTGACCATGCATCCAATAGGATAGCCTTCGCGAACTTTGAATGTAGCAATAGATTTACGTGCAGTCGTTACGATTGGCTTTTGACCACTAATTTTTTTTAAATCAGTTACCGCATGCTCAATAATCTTTTTATCTGAAGTTGCTTCACCGAGTCCCATATTAACAGTAATTTTAATTATTTTTGGAACTTCCATGATAGATTTATAGGCAAACTTCTGCAACAAAGAGGGCGTAATTTTTTTAATGTATATTTCTTTTAAGCGGCTCATCGATTCTTTTTATATTATATTTTTTCAGCAGTTGATCTAAAAATTCTAGTTTTATTACCTTCAGAATCTATATTGAATCCCACACGATCGTGTTTGTTTTTCGAAGAATTAAATATGGCAACATTTGACAAATGAACAGGCATATTGACAGTTATAATTCCGCCCGTTGTTCCGTTGCTTGGATTAGGTTTCTGATGTTTTCTTTGCACATTTACATTTTGTATCTGCGCATAATTTTTATTAACTATCCTAACAACCGATCCACGCTTACCTTTATCTTTTCCAGATAGCACAACAACATCATCACCTTTTTTAATTTTTCTCATCTTAATATAATCTTTATTTACAAAACTTCGGGAGCAAGCGAGACTATCTTCATAAATTTTGCCCCCCTCAATTCACGCGTCACCGGACCAAAAATACGTGTTCCAATTGGCTCAAGCTTTGTATTCAGAAGTACAGCCGCATTACCATCAAATTTTATCAGCGAACCATCCATTCTTCGTATTCCTTTAGCCGTTCTAACTATTACTGCATTATACACATCACCTTTTTTTACTTTTCCACGAGGCGCCGCGTCTTTAATACTTACTTTTATAACATCTCCTACAGTAGCATAACTTCGCTTGGATCCACCTAATACTTTTATGCACATAACTGATCGCGCACCAGTATTGTCAGCAACTTTTAATATTGACTGCATCTGTATCATCTATTACTCACTTTTTTATTTTTTATCAATATTATTCTTATTGGCGTCCATAACATTCCACTAATTTTCTTATACCAAAATGTTCATTTATGCGAGAGCTTTCTGCCATAAATTTTTCATAAAGCTGAGCAGTATACTTCAATAATTTAAATTTATCAATTTAAGCAACTACATTAACTCTGACTAGACGCCATGTCTTAGTCTTTGATATAGGTCTAGTTTCCTCAATCAGCACAATATCGCCTATATTACCTTGATTATTCTCATCATGCACATGATACTTCTTTGAACGTGTAACTATTTTTCCATATAAAGAATGTTTTACTCTTCGATTTACTAAAACTGTCAGAGTTTTATCTGCTTTATTGCTAGTGACTTTTCCTGTAAACGTACGCTTAAAGCTTTGATTATTCATCATACTGTTGATTTTTCGGTAATTAGTGTTTTGATTCTAGCTATGTTGCGTCGATTCCGGCTTAATTGATTTGTATTTGTTATTTGTTGCGTCGCAAGTTGCATTCTAATACTGAATTGAATTTTCAATAATTCTTGTAATTCTTTATTCAAATCGACTAAAGTCATGTTTCTCAATTCTTTGACATTCATTCTTAGCCACCAAGTTGTCTTATAATAAATGTTGTTTTAATTGGAAGTTTAGCCGCAGCAAGTCTGAATGCTTCTCTAGCCAACGTTTCATTAACCCCATCCATTTCATACAGCATTTTACCTGGCTTTATCTCCGCAACAAAATATTCAGGGCTGCCTTTTCCTTTACCCATTCTAACCTCTGCCGGTTTATGCGAAATTGGCTTATCAGGAAAAATTCTAATCCATATTCGACCACCTCTCTTAATATGACGTGTCATTGCACGCCTAGCAGCCTCTATTTGCCTTGCTGTTATTCTGCCACGCTCTACTGCTTTCAACCCAAATTCACCAAAACTGACTTTAGCACCCCTTGTTGCTATCCCTGTATTTCGGCCCTTTTGCTGTTTTCGGTATTTAGTTCTAGCTGGTTGAAGCATCACTTTCTCCAGATTCTTTAGTAAATCCCATGTTCTCTAATTGCGAAATTTCAAAATTTAACTTATCTTTCTTTGTGGTCTTTTTTTTGTCTAATTCTTCGCCAGTATTAGTTGAAGATAATAAATTTTCTCTTCCGATAACTTCACCTTTAAAAATCCAGACCTTAATTCCAATTATTCCATAAGTTGTTTGCGCTTCTGAAGTTGCATAATCGAGATTGGCTCTTATCGTATGAAGCGGAACTCTACCTTCACGATACCACTCTGTTCGAGCTATTTCTATTCCATTAAGACGTCCAGAGCTCATAATTTTTATGCCTTGCGCACCAAGTCTCATTGCATTTTGCATTGCGCGCTTCATTGCACGCCTAAACATGATTCTTTTCTCAAGTTGTTGAGCAATATTGTCAGCAATCAGTTGAGCATCTAATTCTGGCTTTCTTATTTCTTCGATATTAACATGAACCGGTACACCCATTCTTTTTTGTAACTCGATTCTTAGTGCTTCAATATCTTCCCCTTTTTTTCCAATCACCACACCCGGTCGAGCACTAAATATTGTTATTCTCGCGTTTTTGGATGGCCGCTCGATCAAAACTCGTCCGACAGATGCATGCTTAAGTTTTTTGAATAGATATTCTCTAACTTTTATATCTTCATTCAACATTAAGGCAAATGTATTGCTGTTAGCATACCATTTTGAAAGCCAGTTCCTATGAACCGAGAGACGAAATCCAATTGGATGTATTTTTTGACCCATTTATTCTGCCTTTAAGATATTTTGTTTCTGGCTCTTATTTATTAGCTACTGTAATCGTTATATGACATGTTGGTTTCATCAATCGATTACCTCTTCCTTTAGCACGTGCACTAGTTCTTGGCATAAAAATTCCTCTATCAACATATATACTCTGAACTTTCAGCTCATCCACATCCGCGCCATCATTATGCTCAGCATTAGCGATTGCTGATTCTAATAGCTGTTTTATTATAGCCGCCCCTCTTTTGGGGTTAAATGCTAGCAAATTAATTGCTTTATCCACTTTTAAGCCTCTAATTTGATCAGCTATCAACCGCCCTTTTTGCGCCGATAAACGAACACCTCTTAATTTAGCTGTTGATTCCATTTAATGTCCTATCTTTTCGCGGTTTTCTTATCAGCTGCGTGACCTTTAAAGGTTCTTGTTATCGCAAACTCTCCCAATTTATGCCCAACCATATTTTCGGTTATAAATATGGGTATATGTTGCCTACCATTATGAACTGATATAGTTAAACCAATAAAATTAGGCAATACTGTAGAGCGTCTTGACCATGTTTTGATTGGACGCTTGTCATTCGTTTCTATTGCTTTATCTATTTTTGATAATAGATGAGAATCAACAAATGGTCCTTTTTTAATTGATCTAGCCATTAACTAACCTTTTTTCGAATAACGATGCCTAACAATCATAGAATCTGTGCGTTTATTAGCACGTGTTCTATATCCTTTTGCCGGAATACCCCAAGGACTAACCGGGTGTCGACCGCCAGAAGTTCGGCCTTCCCCCCCTCCATGCGGATGATCAATTGGATTCATCGCGACTCCACGGACGGTCGGCCTTATACCGCGCCATCTCATAGCGCCAGCTTTACCAATGGATTTCAAGTTATGTTCAGCATTACTTACTTCACCGATGGTTGCACGACAATTAATGTGAACCTTTCTTATCTCACCTGAGCGAAGCTTTAGTAAAGCATAATTGCCATCTCTAGCTTGAAATTGAGCAAATGTACCAGCTGAACGAGCAAGTTGAGCGCCTTTCTCTGGTAAAAGCTCTATACAGTGAACTATCGTTCCAACTGGAATATTTCTTAATTGCAAAGAATCTCCAAACTTAATCTGTGCTGTACTTCCATTATGAATAACATCACCCAGTCTCAATCCTTTTGGAGCAATTATGTAGCGACGTTCGCCATCCATGTAACAGACCAGCGCAATATTGGCAGTACGATTTGGATCATACTCAATACGTTCCACCTTACCTGCTATACCGTCTTTATCTCGTTTAAAATCAATTTTCCTATAATGCTGCTTGTGTCCACCACCTCGATGTCGGATTGTGATTTTTCCGGAATTGTTTCTCCCTGATTTCCTATTTTGTTTTTCCGTCAACCCTTTAAAAGGCTCACCTTTATATAAATCAGCTTGAACTACCCGTACTACTGCTCGCTTTCCCGGCGATGTCGGTCTAAGTTTTACAAGAGCCATTATTTAACTCCCAAACCTGATAAGTTTGCAAAACTTAACTCCTGTCCATCTTTGATACTTACAATTGCTTTTTTCCAATTGGCCCTACTACCTAAATACCTGCCAAACCTCTTTCTCTTGCCTTTAACGTTTATGGTTTGGACTTTTTCAACTTTAATTTTTTGCTCTTTCCAGATCAATTCAATAGCAGCCTTAATTTCAGCTTTTGTTGCATTACGAGCCACTTTGAAAATCGTTTGATTATGAGCTTCACCAATAAATGTTCCTTTTTCTGAAACATAGGGAGCAAGAATTACTTGCATCAATCGTTCAAAATTTTTAAATGATTCACTCATAAAAACAATTCCTCTAATTTCTTAATGCTGTTAGCAGTTATAAGTGTTTTTTCAAATTTTAAGAGATTTACCGGATCAATATTATTTGCCTCCAAAACTAATACATCTGGTAGATTTCTAGATGAAAGATAGAGCTTATCATTTAACTCATCAGTAATAAGAAGTAGATTTTTCAAGCCAAGTGTTCTTAATTTCTCATTAAAATCTTTTGTTTTGTGTGTTTCTACATCAAAGTTATTAACAATCGATAATCTCTCATCGCTCACAAGCTTGGATAAGATTGTACTCATTCCTACATGGTACATTTTTTTATTAATTTTCTTTTTGTAATTCTCTTGAGGAGTATTTGGAAAAATTTTCCCACCACCGCGCCACAATGGACTGGCAGCTCTACCAGCTCTAGCTCTTCCACTTCCTTTTTGTCGCCATGGCTTCCGATTCGATTTTGCAACGCCAGATCTATCTTTCTGCGCTCTTGTAGCACTTCTAGCGTTAGATAGATAAGAGGTGACTATCTGGTGAACAATTGCTTCATTATATTTTCTATTAAACAAAGAATCGGAAACAGATATTTTACCAATATCCTGTCCCTGTTCATTGATCAGCTTTAATTCCATTACTTATCTACCTTACTTATAATTTTCAACTTCTAGATTCACATTTCACGCTAGAAGAAATTATTAATTTGCCGCCCTTAGCCCCTGGAACCGCACCTTTTATTAACAGTAAATTTCTATCTTTATCTATTTTGATTACTTCCAGATTTTGAATAGTACGTTTTGCATTTCCCAAATGTCCGGACATTTTTTTTCCGGGAAATATTCTTCCTGGATCTTGAGCCATACCTATAGATCCCGGTTTTCTATGCGCTTTTGAATTTCCGTGTGAGGATCTGTTAGAAGAAAAATGATGACGCTTGATTGATCC
>JADZAR010000096.1 GCA_020852475.1 Nitrosomonas sp. | reverse complement strand
GTTACTACGCGGCACGATAATCGCGTTAAAAATTTGCGAAAAATGCTCATTTACCCCGTGTAAACTCCGCTTTTTCGCAAATTTTTGCCTTATTCTCGCACCGCTCATGACACCGTGCAAAGGTCTCAAGGCGTCAATAGGGGAAGCCGGAGCGGTTTCTACATCCTGCAAAAAATGGTTCCAGGAATGCGCTGTACGTGATTGCCGGTATATCCATCAATGTGCCTTCTGTTTCTGCGTTGCCGCAATTTGACGAGGTATAACCTGCCCGGCAGGATAGATTCTTCGACTGATAAAACATGTTATGCTTCAACTGTTTTGATTGCATTTTGTATTAGGGAAACAACCATGGCGCTGGCGAAAGAGGATATCGAGGAAATCAAGGAGCTGATTGTTGCGGTTATAGCCGAGCGGCGGCCGGAAATGGCCGGTAATAATGTGCGCTATGAACTGGAAATCAGAGAGAGAATCGTTCGCGTGGAAGAAGAGCTGAAGCATCAACGCGAACTGATGATGGAAGGTTTCCACCGTATTGACAAACGCTTTGAGCAACTCATCGGCGAGATGAACGCGCGGTTTGCACAGGTGGATAAGCGTTTCGAGCAGGTTGAGAAACGCTTTGAACAGATGGAAAAACGCTTCGAGCAGATAGACAAGCGCTTTGAGCAGGTTGAAAAACGTTTCGAACAGATCGACAGGCGATTTGAAGTCATGACGGCCCGAATAGACCGCTTCATGGTTTGGTCATTCGCGACGACGCTGACAGTTGGCGGCATTGTAATTGCAGCGATTAAATATCTGCCTTGAATGTGGTCGGCAAGGTGAAGATGCAGATGCAATCAGAATTGATCAAATTCCGAATCGCGGTAAAGTCAGGCGGATTGATCCGTCACGGCGGTCAGTTCAACGTCGGGGTACTTTTCTTTCAGCCGGCTCAAAAGCAGAGATTGCAATTCGTTGCTGCTGATCCAGATTTCTGCCGGTAACGCCCAGACGGATACTTGCTTGAAATCCTTGCATTGCAGCGCTTCTTCTTCAGGCATGAGTACAACGTCATTTTCAAGTTTCAAGAAATCATCTTCAACGTAGCGATGTTCTTCGTTAAAGGCATGCATGCCAGCCAGAAGTCCGGTGCGTTGAATTTGTTCGAAGAACCAGGGCATGTTCCCATAACGGCTTACGCCCAGGAGTTTTTTGTCTTTCAGAACTGAAGCCGGATGCCGGTTGCCCGGGTCGGTCAGTTTATAAATCATCTGGCCGGATAGCTTCATGGTATAGGTCTTCGTCCAGCGCGACATGTCATGACGGTCCGGATGTGCGCCATTGATGACGGCGGCATCGACTTTCTGCAATATTTTAAGACTGGCGCGCAGGGGGCCGGCGGGTAGCAGAAGGCCGTTGCCGAAGCTGGTGTCGCTGAAATCGACGACGGCAATCTCAAAGTCGCGTTCAAGGCGTGGATATTGCAGGCCATGCGTACTGATGATGATATTGCATTCCGGGTTCGCCTTGAGCAGCGCCGATGCAGTCGTGGCCGGGTCGCCGCCAACCCATACGGGGCATTTCTGCTGAAGCCGGTTGATCAGCAGAACAGCTTTGTCGCCTGCGCTGATGGGATCGCTTGCAGTTGATACGGCTTCCGGCTGGCCGGGATTATCCAGATTGCCGCGGACGACAATGCCGGGGCGCAGGCCGCTGGCCAGCAGATTGTCGACAAGCCACAGTGTCAGTGGCGTTTTGCCGGCGTCGTCGCTGGTGATGCTGTCAATGACAACAACCGGAACAGGCAATCTGACCGAAGGAAAAAAATCCAGCCAGTAAACCAGCTTGCGTAACGCCATGAAAAAACTGAACAACAGACTTAACGGCCACAGCAGTAAATGCAGAGGGGTGATGCGATGCCAGTATAACTCGGTAAGCTTCATGTGGGTCTCCCATAAATCAGGTTGCACATCGGGCGTGCAGGCGCGCTGCGGCGGTGTAAAAATGCGGTGAGTTACGCGATTCTCACATGGTATTTATAGGGAGCGCAAGACCGGTATAATGGGGTGGATATGAATTCATTAATAAAATCCTGTATATATGGATTTATCTAAAAATCCGGAGTTGTTCACCTACTTGTTTCCAGATGAAAATAAAATTTACTAAAATGCACGGTCTTGGCAATGATTTTGTTGTGATCGACGCTATCAATCAGGCTGTTTCGCTAAATCGCGAACAGATACGTTTTATCGCCGACAGGCATTTCGGCATTGGTTGCGACCAGATTCTGCTGGTGGAGCAGGCAAACGGTGATGCCGATTTTTTTTATCGCATTTATAATGCCGATGGCGGCGAAGTTGAACAGTGCGGTAACGGTGCGCGCTGTTTTGTGCGCTATGTCCATGATCACGGTTTGACGCGCAAGCATCAGATCCGGGTTGAAACAAAGGGCGGATTGATTGCGCCGGTATTGCTAGAGGATGGTGAAGTCAGGGTCAATATGGGCATGCCGGAATTTGAGCCGGTCAATATTCCGTTTATTGCTGAGCGTCGCGCATTGACCTATCAGCTTGATGTACAAGGTATGATGGTCAGGATAAGCGCGCTGTCCATGGGTAATCCGCATGCCGTGCGTGTGGTGGACAATCTGGAGTCCGCACCAGTATGCAGTGAAGGTGCGTTGATCGAGGCGCATCCGCGCTTTCCCAAACGGGTAAACGTCGGTTATATGCAGGTGATGGATCGTCATCATATCCGTCTGCGCGTCTTCGAACGTGGCGCCGGAGAGACGCTGGCCTGTGGTACAGGCGCTTGCGCGGCGGTTGTTGCAGGTATTCAGCAAAATTTCATTGAAACCCCGGTGTTGGTGAGTACACGCGGTGGAAACCTGACCATCAGCTGGGCGGGGGAGCATACGCCGGTGTTTATGACCGGTCCTGCCGTGGTTGTTTTTGAAGGGGAAATAAATTTATAAGGGCATCGCTAAAAATCCATATTTCGTTACAATACGTCATTATTCATAAAAAATATCTTTTCACATATGAATCCTATGCTGCGTTAATATTTTTTGTTCTCGTCTCGTCTTGTTTAGCAGCCTGTTAAGACCCTGAATTTTTAGAAACACCTATAAGGCAATTCGTATAATTCCCAAGGAAGAAACAATAAATGACCCCTGAAGATGTGGTGCAGTATCTCAATGATCATCCCGATTTTTTTAATACGCATGCGGAGCTGTTGGCGGACATGCAGATTCCCTATCCGCAGGAAAACAAGGTGGTTTCATTGCAGGAGCGCCAGGTCATCGCCGTCAGGGACAAGAACAGGCTTTTGCAGGATAAAATGCTCGAGCTGATCGGATTCGGTGAGGAGAATGATGCCATTAGCGAAAAAATGCATCGACTCACCATTGCATTGCTGGCGTCTCTAGATCTGGACGATTTTCTCAATAATCTTAATTACAGCTTGCGCGAGGACTTTGCTGTTCCTGACTTTGTCATGCGCTTGTGGGGAGTGAATTGTCGGGATAAAAATCATGCCGAATTCATCGAAGTCAGCGCGGATATCCATGCCATTGCCGAAAGCCTGACGCAACCGTATTGCGGCAATCATGTGGCAGATGCCATCAAGGCTATGTTTGGCGAGGTCAAAGCGCATTTAAAGTCATTTTCCATGATTCCCCTCGTTACAACGCGGACAATCGGTTTGCTGGTTCTGGCCAGTCCCGAACTTGAACGCTTCTATGCGGATATGGGGACGCTGCATTTGAAACGGCTCGGCGAGTTGATCAGCGCCGCGATTGCACGTTATGACCTGGAACAGGGTATGCCGGACGCGCCGCAGGAAAATGCTTCCGATGAACAAAACAGCTGAGCAGCTTGCGCGGGCATTTGCGGATCATCTGGCTTATGAGCGCCGTCTGGCCGCGCATACCTGCAAAAGCTATGGCCATGATGTACAGGTTTTACTGGCGCATCTGACCGCGACGCCGCTGGAACAGGCGCAGCCGCATCAAATCCGGCTGGTTATCGCACAACTGCATGGCAAGGGACTTTCGGGGAGAAGCCTGGCGCGCATGCTGTCTGCCTGGCGGCGGTTTTATCATTATCTGATGCGCGATCACCGCTTTCAGTCCAATCCCTGTATCGGCATACGCGTGCCCCGGTCGCATAAGAAACTGCCCAGTGCACTGTCTCCGGATGAAACGGCCCGGCTGCTGACATTCACTGCACTGGATGTGCTGACAATCCGCGATCGCGCCATGCTGGAACTGTTTTATTCTTCAGGACTACGGCTTGCCGAGTTGACCCAATTAAAACCCGTTGATGTTGATTTTCAGGAAGGCACGGTTCGTGTGTTAGGCAAAGGCGGAAAGGCGCGTATCGTGCCAGTAGGCCGACAGGCGCTGGAGGCGTTGCGGATCTGGCTGGAGCAACGAAAGAAAATCGTCAGACCGGAAGTCAGCGCGCTTTTCCTGTCGCAGCACGGCAAGGCGATCAGTGCAAGAACAATCAGCCATCGCTTAAAGGCGCGCAGTATACAACAGGGTCTGCACCAGAATGTGCATCCCCATATGCTGCGGCATTCCTTCGCTTCACATCTTTTGCAATCCAGCGGTGATTTGCGCGCCGTACAGGAAATGCTGGGGCATGCGCATATTACCTCGAC
>JADZAR010000095.1 GCA_020852475.1 Nitrosomonas sp. | reverse complement strand
GAGACGCCCTTATAATTAATCTGCATTTGATATGACAACAACTTTTATTCAATAGTATCAGACTCATGATGTTACACATTAAAAAGTGCGATAAGCTGTATTTTTTCTTTTTTATTCTGATTGCTGTCTCAGGTTTTAGATTCTCCGCCACATCTCAGGCGGCACAGTTGCTTGACATTCGTCCCAACGAATCGGCAGATGAGTGCAATGCTGAAGTTTCACAGATCAGAGTGACGGTTAACGGTGTTGCGTATGGCGGTATGCTCACCATAGGTTTGTATGATGATCCTCACCATTTCCTGGTAAAGCAGGGAAGAAAACGGCATATACGAATTCCCGCCACCGATGAGCAACATATCGTCTGCATTAGTCTCGACAGGCATGGTACCTATGCTGTAGCGGCTTATCATGATCAGGATGCCGATCGTAAATTAAAACGGCGCTGGAACATGCTGCCAGGGGAACCTTTTGGTTTATCCAACAATCCACAACCGGTAATGGGTTTGCCAAAATTCAGTGATTCTGCCTTTACCACCCAAGGGCTGGGTGCGGACATTACCATTAACCTGAACCAACCATGATTGATTAACTGAATACCCGGGTTTCCAATCGGAATCTCAAGTCATAGCAGATATGTTTGCTCCGGGTAGATTGCAGACGGAAAATCGTTTGCTAGCGGTTTTCAATTCAAGCATCACTATGAATACAATTGTTTTCCCGGGAGCAAAATCAATAAGCTCAAATAAAACGGGGAATTAAAGTAAGTGCCTGACGGCGCTCTGTTCAGCAACCAATTCCGTATAACTTATTTTCATTTTTTCTTTGTCAAAGTCGCTTAACTCAAGACCCTGTACGATACTGTAATGGCCGTTGCGGCAAGTTACCGGATAGCTGTATACAACACCTTCAGGTATGCCATAGCTCCCGTCGGAGGGAATGCCCATGGATGTCCAATCATTCTCCCGGGTGCCAAAAATCCAGTCCTGCATATGATTGATCACCGCGTTTGCGGCGCTTCCCGCGCTAGATTTGCCATGGCGCGCTTCAATAATTGCCGTGCCACGCTTTTGCACGGTGGGAATGAAATGCTCCGTAATCCAGTTATTGTCTGCTATCAGTGATTTGACCGGAATTTGATCAATCGTTGCCTGATTCAGATCAGGGTACTGGGTATTTGAATGATTGCCCCAAACGATCATTTTATTGATATTGGCGACGGGCCGGGAAAGTTTCTGTGCAACCTGAAACAAGGCGCGATTGTGATCGAGCCTGAGCATTGCGGAAAAATTGCGCGAATCAAGGTCGGGCGCATTTTTCAAAGTTATATATGCATTAGTATTAGCAGGATTGCCAACAACAAGCACTTTGACGTTTCTATCAGCGACTTCATTGAGTGCTTTCCCCTGCTCGCTGAAGATCGAACCATTCGCTTCCAGCAGATCTTTACGTTCCATATTCTCGCCGCGTGGACGTGCGCCAATAAGTAAAGCTATCTCGGTATCCCTGAAAGCGACTCTTGGACTATCCGTCGTGATGAGATCGGACAGCAAAGGAAATGCGCAATCTTGCAGTTCCATGACAAGACCTTCAAACAGTTGTTGCGCACCAGGAATATCGAGTAATTGCAAAATAACCGGCTGATCTTTGCCGAGCATATCTCCTGCCGCTATGCGAAAGAGCAGGTTGTAGCATATTTGTCCTGTTGCACCAGTGACAGCAATTCGAACGGGCGATTTCATTTTCTTCCAATCCTCGAGAAATTCCTGAAAAACTGCAAACCTGCAGTTCTGGGGAAAAGTGTGACACGGCATTATACTGGTTATCCAAAGCGCGCGAAATACTGACCTTGGCTATTTAAGATGTTTTCAGTAGAAAAAATATTGGCAATCAATCAATAACTGAAAACCTGATGGTGTGTTGTTAACGGCATTTTTGACGTATTTCCCGCGATAAGTCCATTTGTAGATGCCCAAAATCACCCGGAACCAAGTAAAAACCAGGTAGTGAATACTGTCGAAGATTTGCTAACTGCACTTCAAACATCAGGTTGCGAAGTTGCTCACAATAAACGTTATCATTCAATTCCTTCGTGTTCAGTGTTTGCCGTTCCACTTCTACCTGCGAGAAACGTATATTGTCCTGCCGCATTTTCTGTAGCTTTCTAACCATGGCTTCCTGCTTTTGTTGCTCGGTTGTTTCCCGTGGTGCAGGCAACTCAGTCAGATCAGAAATCATGGCACCGGGTACGGGTGTTTTGCTGTATTGAATCTGCCCCCACGGATCGCTCCATTGATAAATAGTTTCCGCGTAGGCGTGCGGGAAATTGAGGAGTGTGACAACAATGACAAATTTTTTCATGATTCAGAATACCGTTATTCGATTGTTGATGGCTACGCGGCAGGCATTACAACAATCCGCAGTGCCCGATTTTATTTGATGTTTATCCTTTCCATTATTCTAATTTTGCGATCACAAGTATACGGTGAAGTTTTCTGCAAGTGAATGTAATTGGATAGACTGCCTTCATATTCAGACTGTTGCGTTCTTTTACAGTGTACATTCTGCGGGAAAAGTTGCCGGTAATCTATTGCAATGATGAAAAACCTGGAAACCGATTGATACAGCGTCTTTGTGATCAAAATAGGTTATTATTCAACTTAGCTCATGGAAACCTGATAAGCGTGATGGAGAGATCAGTTTTTTCGATTTTGAAGCACCTATAGCACGGTTATGAAACAATAAATTGAAACTGCAGCAGCTGTATAGTTTTATGAAAAAATTACTGATCTTTTGTATTTGCTTATCCATAAGCGCATGTACTGGAATTCAGCGACAGGCAATCGAACATCCCGGTATGATGATTGATGTGAAAGAAGAAGACTTGCCCCAACCTGCTACTTTTGTATCAGCCGCAGATGAGAATCCATCTGAAGAATTGCCCCCGGATAAAATAGATCAACTGCATACGGAAGAAAATCAAGACTATGAAGACAAGAAGCCGTTATGGCCGACTGAAACCGGTTATGCAACGTATTATGCTGCGAGTAATGAAGGTCTGACAACCGCCAGTGGTGAAACCTATGATCCACAACTGTTGACTGCGGCGCATAGGACAATTCCCATTGGCAGTATGGTGCGCGTGACAAATCCGGTTACACGGCAGCATGTCACCGTACGTATCAATGACCGCTGGGGTGGAGGCGGTAATCGGATAATTAATTTATCAAGGCAGGCTGCTGTTGAACTGGGTTTCGGTTCGGCGGGAATGATATTTGTGCATCTTGACGTCGAATCAGCCCCACTGGAGCGTAATGCAACCGGAATGTCGCGGCCAGTTCCGCTGCCTGAACGCATCAGAAGCGATGAAACAAAACAGCACTCTGCACTGAGTGTTTGCCAGAATGAAGCGGAAATACTCGGTCTTACCGGAGAATTTTATCGCTACCATGTGCTCGGTTGTCTGGCCCGGAGCAAATAGCGTATACAAATCATCAGTGCCCTGAGTCTCGGCGTCATCGTGTTCCGGCGATCACTGCATTTTCTGTGCTTGACGGAATATCTGGTTTATTGTTTTACAGGAAAATTGGTTTGTGTTGAAAGTATTTCGATCATCTGTTTTAGGGCGGCCAATTCTGTTTCAAGATGCATGACGCGTGATTTCAGTTCGGCAAAATCGCTTTCTGTCACAGTGCATTCTATAGCGTGATGCATTTCTCTTCGCTCTGTTGCTGGATCACTATATGTTTCAGGCATGCCTGACAGCAAATGCATCCAGCGGTTTTCCCGTGAACCCGGTTGACGCGGTAATTTCACGACCAGACTGCCTTCCTGGCGTTCAGTCAATTCTTCCAGAAAACTTTCCACTGAGGAAATGTCAGCGAATTTATGCAGCCGCTCGCTATTAATGCGCAATTCTCCGGCCGTTTGTGGTCCGCGCAGCATGAGCATGGCGATCAACGCCACGGATGGGGATGGAATTTTCAGGACGCGCTCGATATGATGCGAAAATCTGTCCGCACGTCCGCCACTGGTTTCGGTTACAAGTGCTTTGTGTTTCAAGTTGTCAAGGGCTGATCGCACGTCCGCCAGTGATGCATTCATAATCGGGTCGCGGCTGGATTTCTGGTTGCAACCGGAAACCAGCGCATTGAGCGTTAGCGGATAAATGTCAGGTACTGTGCGTTGTTTCTCAACCAATACGCCTAACACGCGTGTTTCAAGTAACGAAAATTCAGAAAGAAAGTTGTCATCCATGATTAGAGTCTTGTCTAAAAAACTCAAGTGTAACACTTGGAGTTGGTCGTCATGGAACGAGCTGTTGTGTTCATGGCTTATCGGGATTTTTCCATTTATTCCTCGTGAATCATCATCAGCATTTGTCCCGCGGCCACAAATCCGCCTTCCTGACAGAAGATCTGACGTATAACGCCACTGACGGGTGCTTCGATCATAAATTCCATTTTCATCGATTCAATAACGATCAGCGGCGATCCTTGCGCGATATGTTTTCCCTCGCTAACCAGTATTTTCCAGACTGTGCCGGTAATATGCGCACCGATGACATGCATGCCCTCAGGTAAATCCAGCTCGCTTTGTATAGAGGCATCATCGAGGCTGTCTTCATTCAATTCACTTAAATATTCCGGCTGCCCATTTTTCCGCCAACATTCGCGTTCCGCATCAAAAGCGGCCTGTTGAGTGGCTTTGAATGTCTGAATAGATGCGCTGTTTTGCTGCAAAAATTGATTGTATTCCTGCATACTGAAGGTCGTTTCTTCAACGCGCAGCTTGAATTTTCCGGCGATAAAATCCTTGCGCAGCTTGAGCAGTTCGCTTTCGCTGACCGGGTAAAAGCGGATCTGATCAAAAAAACGCAATAGCCAGGGTTTCCCATCTTTAAAATCACTGGTTTGACGAAAGCGATTCCACATTTGCACGGTGCGTCCGACAAACTGATAGCCGCCCGGTCCTTCCATGCCATAGATGCATAAATAAGCGCCGCCGATACCAACAGCATTTTCCGGGGTCCAGGTTCGCGCCGGGTTGTATTTTGTGGTAACCAGACGATGGCGCGGATCGATAGGTGTTGCAACCGGCGCACCCAGATACACATCGCCGAGTCCCAACACCAGGTAGGACGCATCGAAAACAATACGCTGTACGGCTTCGATGCTTTCCAGACCGTTAATGCGGCGGATAAATTCGATATTGCTCGGACACCATGGCGCGTCGCTGCGCACGGATTGCATATATTTTTCAATAGCCAGCTTTGTCGCTGCGTCATCCCAGGATAATGGCAGATGTACAATACGCGAAGGAATGCTCAGATCATCAATTCCGGGTAGTTGTGCTTCAGTGTCGATCAGAAATTGCAACAGCCGGTCACGCGGCAGGCATTGAGCGTCATAGTGTATTTGCAGCGACCGGATGCCCGGCGTCAGGTCAATGATTCCCGGAAGGAAACCGGCTTCTTGTGCGTGCTGAATACTGTTCATTAAAGCGTGTGCGCGCAGCCTGAAATTGAAATCAAGTACGACCGGACCATACTCGATTAACAGATACTTGTCACCAGCTTGACGATAAATGACCGCAGGCGCGTGCGTACTTTCAGAGATGGTGTGTAAAACGGGATTTCCCGGCACGGAGGAGGGTATTGCGGATATGGCTTCCTGTTCAGGGAAGCTGATTTGCGCAATGGACGCATCAACATGATGTTCGATTGCCGCAGCCTGTTCCATTGACAGCGGATAAAAACGTACTGTATCGCCAGGTTTCAATTGTCCGAGTTTCCATAATTCAGCGTGGACAACCGTTGCCGGACAGACGAAACCGCCAAGACTCGGTCCGTCGGGACCGAGAATGACAGGCATGTCTCCGGTGAAGTCGATGGTGCCGATCGCATAAGCATTATCATGAATGTTGGATGGATGCAGACCTGCCTCGCCGCCATCGCTGCGCGCCCATTCCGGTTTAGGCCCAAGCAGCCGGATGCCGGTGCGGTCGGAGTTGTGATGTACAGTCCATGGCGTGCTGAAAAACACCTGAATATCGGCTTCGGTAAAATAATCGGGCGCACCGTGCGGACCATACATAACCCCAATTTTCCAGTCGCTGCTATAACGCGGTGTTGAATGCTGTGTTAAAAATCGCTGCTGGTGGTAACCGGTTTCCTGAATATGCAATACGTCATTACTGCGCAGCGGGCGTCCTGTATGTCCACCAAACTGCCCCTGAATGAATGTCGATTTGCTGCCCAGGTATTCGGTTACCCGAATTCCATCCTGTATGGCCAGATAAGTGCGGCAACCATGCCCGGTAGTTTTACCAAACTTGAGTATGGCGCCGGTTTTTACTGCATGCGACTGCCATGGCGGCAGTGCTTTGCCGTCAAGATACGCTTCAATTGCCGCACCTGTGATCGCAATGACGCTGTCGCAGTTAAATCGTAGCGTTGGACCGGAAAAAGTGATTTCCAGTCCCGCCTTATCCGGGGAATTACCGACAAGCTGGTTTGCCAGACGAAAAGCGAGCGCATCCATAGGACCGGAAGGGGGGACGCCAATCTGCCAGTATCCGAGTCGTCCGGGGTAGTCCTGTATTGTGGTTTGCACACCGGGGCTTAACACATCGATGGTGTGTGGGTAATAGCGGAAGCTATCCAGGAATCTTGTGTTGTGTTGCCCTGCATGAAATGCCGTGCTGCCCAGTATCTGAGTAAGGTATTCCAAATTGGTTTCAATACCCTGAACGATGACTTGGTCAAGCGCCTGCTGCATGGCCGAAATCGCTTGTTCCCGCGCGGGTTCGTGCACAATGATTTTCGCCAGCATGGGGTCATAAAATGGCGATATATCGATACCGCGTTCGATCCAGGTCTCAACGCGTGCAGTGGCTGGAAACCGGACATCGGTAATTAGTCCACTGGACGGCTGGAAATTGATGGCGGGATTTTCGGCATAAAGACGAACCTGAATCGCGCTGCCTTTAACGTTTATTTTGCAGGTTTCAAGGGGGGGTAAATCAGCGGATGCCTGGCGCACCATCCATTCCACCAGATCAACGCCGGTCACCATTTCGGTGACACCATGTTCGACCTGAAGCCGTGTATTCACTTCAAGAAAATAAAATGTGTTGCTGACGGCATCAACCAGAAACTCCACAGTGCCTGCGGATTGGTAATTGATTGATTTGCCGAGCCGGATTGCTGCGTCAATGAGCGCTTGTCGCAGATCGGCCGAAAGATTCGGCGCGGGCGTTTCTTCGATGACTTTCTGATTGCGGCGCTGCATTGAACAGTCGCGTTCACCTAATGCGATGACGCCGCCTTTACCGTCACCAAAAATCTGCACTTCGATATGCCGCGCCTGTTCGATATATTTTTCGAGAAAAATACCGGCATCCTTGAAATGATTCTGCGCAAGAAATTTTACGGCGTCATAGGCTTCGGTTAATTCTGTCTTGTTCCAGCATAACCGCATACCAATGCCGCCACCACCCGCGGTGCTTTTTAGCATAACCGGATAACCGATATGCCCGGCGGTATGCAAGGCTTCATCGAGATGGTTCAGCAGACCCGTTCCCGGCAGCAGGGGAACCTGGTTTTTTGTGGCAAGTTCGCGGGCGGTATGTTTCAGTCCAAAAATGCGGATCTGTTCGGCGGTGGGCCCGATGAAGCGGATTTGGTGCGTTGCGCATTGTTCCGCGAAATCGGCATTCTCGCTCAGAAAACCATATCCGGGATGGATGGCCTGGGAACCGGTTTGCCGTGCAACGTCCAGTATTTTATCGGTACGCAGATAGCTGTCCGCTACTGCACCATCACCAATACAAAAGGCTTCATCGGCTTCGGTGACATGGCGCGACAAAGCATCCGCATCGGTATAAACCGCCACACTTTTAACACCGATACGGCGCAGCGTGCGTATGATGCGGCAGGCGATCGCGCCGCGATTGGCAATCAGTATTTTATTGAACATAGCACTGGTATCCTCTGCAATATCAATTCCAAACCAGCAAACGGATCGGTGTCGGATTGTAGGCGTTACACGGATTATTCAGTTGCGGGCAGTTGGAGATCAGCACGATGACATCCATTTCAGCGCGCATTTCAACGTACTTGCCGGGCGCCGAGATACCATCGTCGAATTCAAGTCTGCCGTCTTCGGTGACCGGAACATTCATGAAGAAATTAATGTTGCTTGGCAAATCCTGTTTGCTCATGCCACGTTGTTCGCAAAGCCGGTCGTGCGCCAGCGCATGCAGGAAATTATCCCGGCAGCTGTGCATCGGATATTTGTCCACCGCGTAGCGGACGGTGTTGCTTTCCGCCGAACAGGCGCCACCCAGCGTATCATGCCGGCCACAGGTATCTGCGACAATGGTTAGCATGACATTGCCGTAATTCGAATAAAGCCTGCTACCCATGGTCAGATAAAGCTGATTCTGTCGACGAATGGTGTCGGTGGCGCTGTAACGTTCCAGTGCCTGACGCGCATTAAAAAATAGCGTATCAACCGCCTGATTACCTTCCAGATCCACGATACGGAATATTTGACCGGCGTTGACTTGTTTAACCCAGGGTTCTCCAGCCGCGCAGATTTCATCCACTACCGCAGTGGCGGGATCAAGACGGCTTTCTGTTAATTGATGTGCATTCATTATTCCCCTCCGTGATCTTTTGTACCGTGCAGGCAGTAGCGATGCGTATTGTGGCGCGCCCGTACATTTTCAGAGATATCTTCGCATTCAGTGGCGAAATCAGGTGACGTGCTGAACAATGCCAGATTAACCGGAGTGGGATGATATTGATCCGCCGGATCGAGTGGATGCGGTGCGGTAGAGAGTACTATCAGCGTATTCATTTCAAAACTCAGATCAACATAATCACCGGCTGCGCTGTTATCTGGATGGAAGCGCAATGCTCCGTTTTTATCGGCGGTTACTTTGCTGAAAAAATTGATATTGGCGACGATGTCACGCTTATTCAGTCCCCATTTACCCAATTCGATCAGCATGCCGTCCAATCCGTTACGATGCATGTTGTTGCGATGTTCCTGGTAGCGTGAAACACCATATTTTTGCCGGATCAGTTCGGCGTCGCTCAGTCCGCAGACAGTGTCATGCCAGCCCACTGTATCTGCGGTGACACAACAGAATATTCGCCCCATATCAGAATGACAGGCATGGCCTTTAGTCAAATAAAATGTATGCTGCGATTTGAGCGTATCAGCCATGTTGTAGCGTTCCAGTTTCTCCTCCTGGTTGTAAAACAATACGGATACATTGGCGCCACCATCAATGTCTGTCAGTCGCAGTGTCATTCCACGCCGGATTATGCCGGACCAGTGACCGCCTCCCGGGACATGTTCCTGCCAGAGAAAGTGTTGTTCGTTCATTTTGGACTCCTTCTTATCGATGTCAGTTTTTTTTGCCGGCTGGCATACGGATTCTGTTTATGATGATGGATAACGTGGTGATGCTCAGAATGCCGCCAAGCACCAGCGGTATTGCCCATAACTGCCACCAGGGCGCATCGGGTGAAATGGCATAAGTGCGCGGCCAGGCGATATTGACGAATTCAAAAACCGACCAGATAAACGCCGCTGTATTGATCACCAATCCCCACATACCCAGCTTAAGCTCACCGAGCGCCGGATTCCAGCGTCCGGTCAACCGGGTATACAGACCGACGCCGGTAGTCATGGCGAACATGGCATATAATCCGCCGGTACCAAAAGCTATCACTGTTGCAACAGCGCCGTCATTTAACCCGAGCAACAGCCCCAGGCCGGACAGGGTAACGGTGCATAGAATGGCATTGCGTGGTGTTTTGTTAGCTGTAACATGACTCAGTATCGCGGGCATATTGCCTTCGCGCGCCATTGAAAAAACGATGCGCGAGGTGTATTTGACGACGGATGCACCGCAGGCCAGAAAGGCAATCATGACAATGCCGGAGAACGGTTTTTCTATCCACTGACCAAACCGGTCCGCAATCAGTGGTGTTACCGGGTCCGCCGTTTTGCTGGCGTTTGTCAGTGCTTCATGATCAAAGGCCAGAATCAGTGAAGCTGAATTAAATAATACGACGGCGCCGACAGCGCTTAATGCCAGGAAAATGGCGCGTGGCACCATCCGCTTGGGTTGATGCGTTTCCTCAGCAGTTGTGGAGCAGGAATCAAAACCGATAAAAGCCCAGCCGGCTATTGCGAGTGCGGCCAGAAATGCAGCCGTTTCAGTAGGGGCTGTGCCTGAACCCATATGCTGAAATAGTTCGGAAAATCCATGTTGACGGAAAAAAAAGAATAACAACAACGCAATGCCGAATGATCCTATGATTTCTGCGTAAACACCCAATGCGATTAGTGTCTTGAAGATATTGACATGCGCCAGATTGAGCAGGGCGCACAGCAATAGAAAAGCAGCGCCCCATAACACCATGGATATTCCACTGCTATCCAGCGCGCCCGAGAAGGTTGCCAGCCAGATGCCGCCGGTATACGCTGTCGTGGTCAGCATGGCGATTGCGGAGCAGACATATATAACACCTGCGTATTGTCCGGTTATCGCGCCACCTAGCTGTCGCGCCCATTTGTAAGCGCCGCCTGCAATCGGAAACTGCGAGGCGAGTTCGGCATAAACAGTGGCTACCATTAATTGCATGACCAGGCAGATGGCCAGTGCGGCAAACCAGCCGCCGCCGGTAACAGTAGTCTGAACGCCGATAATGGCATAAAGGCCAACCACCGGGGAGACGACAGCGAAGCCCATAGTGAAGCTGTGCCATACGGTCATGCTGCGATTAAGCGTATCTGTCGCGGACGAATTGCTGTCCGCAGGCGTGCATGAATTTTGTTTTAATAGGGTTGTCATGATCGAAGACTCCTTTGGCAGAGGTTTGAGTGTACGACTGCTGCGTACAAGGTCAACCGCGCCTTATTGCGGAATAAATTCCCGGAACTCAGAAAGTATGCACTAGCCATTGTAATGGACACCATGCATACGCCTATCTCCCGGGCTTTTATCCCTCCGTGGAGTCTCGCTGTCTGAAAGAAGCT
>JADZAR010000094.1 GCA_020852475.1 Nitrosomonas sp. | reverse complement strand
TTGGCTTTGGCCAGATCAGAGCGCTTTTTTATAGCCGTACAGCCTGGAATCAAAATCGGGTTGCAGCTTAGTTAAATAATTGGTGAATTCGTATCATAAGTGCATTGCCTGTGTATCACCTCGCTCACCGCGCCAATAACCAGCGCCAATGAGACAGCGCCTGGATCCGGGGTACCGATGCTTTTTTTCGCATGCGGGCGGGCACGGCCGATTCTGGGCAGCAGATCGCAGGTTTGTTGCGCGGCGTCATGCGCGATATCGGCAGCATCTTTCCAGGCATCGGCTATCGAAACGCCGCGTGCCGCAGCCTGATCGAGTGCGGCGGAGAAGGGTTGCAATACATCGACCAGCGTCTTGTCACCCGGTTGCGCATTTCCGCGCTGCATGACTTCGCGCAAGGCTGCGGCTACGCCTGCTGCAACCGTTGCGGTGTCGGGTGTGTTCACGTCACCCAGTTCATGGCCAAGGCTACGTAGCATGACGCCCCACAGCGCGCCGGATGTGCCGCCCGCGCGGGCGGCCCAGGCATCCCCGGCTACCGTCAGCAGTGTCCCCACTCCCGCCTGCGCGTCACGGGCTTTTCCGGCGGCATCGACTGCCGCTGCCAGTCCGCGCTGCATGCCGATACCGTGATCGCCATCGCCCGCAACGGCATCGAGGCGGCCAAGCTTTTCCTGCTGCACATCAATGAGCCGTTTGGCCGATTCAAGCGCAGCCAGAATGACTGCTGCGGTTTTTTGCGAATCACTGGTACCGGCTGTCACATGCTGTTGAGCGATTGCAGAGGGTATAACGGCAATCTGTTCAAGATTATCCAAAGGCCCTGATACACTGCCTCGCCTGAACGCCGGTGTATCCGCCGGAGCAAGCCAATAGTGTTCGAGTTCATCATTCAACCAGAACAGCGTCAACGAAACACCAGCCATGTCAAAGCTGGTGATGACGCGGTCGACAATCGGTTCGACGATCACCAGCCCGCATTCGCGCAACAACTGATCAACCCTGCGATAGACGACAAACAATTCTTCCTGCGCCACGCTGCCCAGACTGTTCAATATCACACCGACACGCGCCCCCTCCGGCTGACCGGCAACGGGCGGTATATCCTGCAGCAGTTTATCGACGAGCAGTTCCGCCAGACCATTAGCATCCAGCGCATCCATCTGATGCAGGCCGGGTTCGCCATGTATGCCCATGCCAATGGCCATTTTCCCGTGCGCCACACCAAACAGCGGTTGCCGGGCGCCCGGCAGTGTGCAACCTGAAAAAGCAACGCCCAGCGTGCGGACACGCGCATTGGCTTCAGTCGCAATGCGGCAGACTTCATCCAACGATTTTCCGGCGTCAGCCGCCGCCCCCGCGGCCTTGAACACCGACAGCGTTCCGGCGATACCACGGCGCAAATGACATTCCGCTGGCGGCGCAGCAGCAATGTCATCGGTCACCACCACGGCGCGCACATCAATACCCTGTGTCTGCAAACGTTCCTGCGCCTGATTGAAATTGAGCACATCGCCAACATAGTTGCCATAGCAGAACACAATGCCGCCGCCAGCATCCGCGGCCAGCGCCACATTGCAGATCTGCTGCGCCGATGGCGAAGCAAACACATTGCCCATCGCCGCGCCGTATGCCAGCCCCAGCCCCACCAGTCCGCCGAACGCCGGATAATGCCCGGAACCGCCACCGATCACGACCGCCACCTGTCCGGTCTTCGTTTTGTGCCGCCGGATCACGCCGCCATCGACCGAAAGAACGTGATTCCGGTACGCTGCCGCGAATCCTTCGATCATGTCATCTACAAAAGTTTCTGGCTGATTAAAAAGATAGGTCATGTGTTATTTCCTTGTCATATCGGCATTGCGGCATTTCAGACCATGGTTGAATTGCCGAGTACGCAGCATGAGACCTTCGCACGGTTATTACGCGGCACGATAATCGCGTTAAAAATTTGCGAAAAATGTTCATTTACCCCATGTAAACTCCATTTTTTCGCAAATTTTTGCCTTATTCTCGCACCGCTCATGACACCGTGCAAAGGTCTCAGTATATCGCACAGCTACGCCATTCCGGAAACACAACGAAAATCAATACAAGCCAGTAAAAATGCCATAACACATATACACGCGCAAGCAATCCGGATTCATATTAAAATTACGGGTTTTGACTGCTGTCGAACGCATCACAATCCATTCATTGTCATCGTCATTCCGATTACCGCTGCGAAAACTATCTGTAAAGAATATAGCGCATGATGCGACACGCTGAAGTACTGTATGGAAAAGCAAAAATGCAGCAATTACACTCTCTAATGCCCTCTTAATTTTCTTAACTTTGAATCAAACTTATGCATCCCATGTTGAACATCGCGGTTAAAGCCGCGCGCCGGGCAGGCGATATCATTGTCCAAGCTTCCCGGAATCTGGATTTACTCAGTATTTCAAAAAAATCGCATAGTGATTTTGTCAGTGAAGTCGATCGCGCAGCGGAGGACGCTATTATCAGAATTTTGCGCGAATCTTTTCCAGATCACGCGATTCTGGCGGAAGAAAGCGGTGCAAGCGGTGACGCCCGGAACGCTGAATTTCAATGGATCATCGACCCGCTTGATGGCACGACGAATTTTCTGCATGGTTTCCCGCAATACTCGGTTTCGATCGCGTTGAAACACAAGGATATCCTGAGCAAGGCGGTTGTTTACAATCCCAATAACAACGAGCTTTTTACCGCCAGCAAAGGCGGCGGCGCCTATCTGAACAATCAACGTCTCCGCGTGAGCAAACGCATCCGTCTCGAAGATTGTCTGATCGGCACGGGCATTCCATTCCGCGATTTAACGCATATGGACGCCTATTTGAATATTTTCAAAGATATTATTCCGCGTGTTGCCGGTATTCGTCGCCCTGGCTCCGCGGCGCTCGATTTGTCCTATGTCGCCGCGGGACGCTACGATGGCTTCTGGGAAATCGGTCTGGCACCCTGGGATATGGCCGCCGGGGTTTTGATGATCAAGGAAGCCGGTGGGCTGGTGGGTGATTTGGAAGGCGACGATACTTATCTGGAAAGCGGTCAGATTCTGGCAGGCAATCCAAAGATTTTTTCCCAGCTATTACAAATCATTTCACCGCATCTGACCGAAGTACTGAAAGCCAACCACCGCGCAGCCAAAAAAATTACCGGCAGAAAAAGTAAAGCAACCTAAGAGGCTCATTATTCTTTTTCAGGATCGGTGGTTGCTTCTGCTTCGGCGGAATGCGCGCTTTCAACATCTGCTTCTACCAGCGCACCAAGTTCCTGTAACGGCGGCAGCGCTTCCAGCGATTGCAATCCCAGATCATCAAGGAACTGTTGCGTGGTCGCAAGCAACGCCGGTTTCCCGGGAACATTGCGGTATCCAACCTGGTCGACCCAGCCGCGTGAGATCAGTGTTTTCAGCACCGTTGACGACACACTGATGCCGCGTATTTCTTCGATGTCACCACGGGTAACCGGTTGATGATAGGCAATGATGGCGAGTGTTTCCAGTACGGCGCGGGAATAGCGCGGCGCCTTGGGCGGATCAAGGCGGTTGAGAAAAGGCTGCATTTCCTTTCTGGCCTGAAAACGCCAGCCGCTGGCCACTTGAACAAGCGCTATGCCGCTGTCCAGCCAATTTCCGGCAATTTCGTCTAACGCGGCGGAAATCTGCCGGGCGTTTACGGCACTGTCGAACAATCTCTTCAATGCCGCCATGGGCAGCGGCTCCTGCGCCGTCAGCAGCGCGGCCTCCAGTACGCGTTTAATCTGCTTCGGTTCATAGCATATCGAAGATTCCGGTGATGTTTCCGTCTCTGTATTCATCGTATCCGACGTATCGGTCACGACGATTTGAGACAGCCGCTCAGGCTCAGGCTGCTGCATCAACGGATCGGACATAAATCACGCCCAGCAATTCCGGTTGCAGAATTTCCACCAATGTTTCCTTGGCGAGTTCAAGGATGGCCAGAAATGTCACAATCACTTCCGCAGTTGTTGCCACCGGACTGAACAGGTCATAAAACGCGATCTGCCCGCGCTGCTGCAATGTCCGTAGCACCCGGCTCATATAAGCACGGACGGATAATGTCTCACGACTGATTTGATGATTGCGATTGATTCTGGCACGCGCCAACAGTGTCAACCAGACCTGGCGCAGATCATCTACCGTAACATCCGGCAACTGTTCGGGCAGCTGCGCATCCATCCATACCCTGGCAACCATGAAATCGCGGTCGACTTGGGGCAATTCGTTGAGACGCACAGCGGCGAGCTTGATCTGCTCGTATTTCAGTAAGCGTTGCACGAGTTCGGCCCTGGGATCGTTTTCTTCCGCCAGCTCACTGACGGGCGCGGGGAGCAGCATACGCGACTTGATTTCAATCAGTAAAGCCGTCATAAGCAGATATTCAGCCGCCAGTTCAAACTGTTCCACATTCATCATTTCCACGTAGGCCATATATTGCTGCGTGAGTTGCGTCATGGGAATATCGA
>JADZAR010000093.1 GCA_020852475.1 Nitrosomonas sp. | reverse complement strand
GACGTAAATCATTTCATCGACACGGGACGCGTCGTAAATTCTGGGCAGATAGGCGGGCGGCCATTTCCGGATTCCCGGAATCTGCGCGCCTTCTTCGGGTTGCACGCCGATAATTTTTACCGGTTTATGTTGTTCCTTGAAAAACCGCGCGCATCCCATGATGGTTCCCGTTGTGCCCATGCTGCTGACGAAGTGGGTGATCCTGCCGTCCGTATCGCGCCAGATTTCTGGCGCGGTGCCTTCATAGTGCGCACGCGGATTATCCGGATTGGCAAACTGATCGAGAATGACGCCCTTGCCTTCGTTGCGCATTTTTTCCGCCAGATCCCTGGCATGCTCCATGCTGCCTTCCCTCGGGGTCAGGATGATTTCGGCGCCATACGCGGCCATGGATTGACGGCGTTCAATGCTCAGGTTCTCCGGCATGATGAGCACCATGCGATAGCCCATGATGGCCGCCGCCATGGCCAGCGCGATGCCTGTATTTCCGCTGGTGGCTTCGATCAGTGTATCGCCGGGCCGGATATCGCCGCGCTGCTGCGCGTGTTTGATCATCGACAGCGCAGGACGGTCTTTCACTGAACCGGCGGGATTATTGCCTTCGAGTTTCGCCAGAATGATATTGCTGGTCTTGCCGGGTATGCGCTGGAGCTGTACGAGCGGCGTATTGCCGACAAAATGTTCGATTGTTTTAAACATAGGAGCATCCGAGATTGATGGATGTAGATTACCACATAGACCCGATCCTTTGCAGAGCAGGCTGTGGCCGCGTTTGACAGGCTGTTAGTTCACCTGCACCAGCGGCCAGCCGATCAGCAATACTGAAATTGTCACCGCGGCGGTTACCAGATTCATCGGCAGCCCCGCTTTCAGAAAATCGGTGAAGCGATAGCCGCCCGGCCCGTACACCATCAGATTGGTCTGATAGCCTATCGGCGTTGCAAAACTGGCTGACGCCGCCATCATGATCGCCAGGATGAAAGGAACATTGTTGAGATCGGCTTTTTCGGTGATCTCCAGGACAATCGGCAGCATCAGCAATGCAGCGGCGTTGTTGGTGATGACCTCGGTCAATAACGAAACGGTCAGATAGGTCAGAATCAGCAGAAGCCAGGGCGTGCCGTTGCTGAAATCGACGATATTTTCCGCAATGAATTCCGCAACGCCGGTTTTCTGCAGCGCCATGCCCAACGCAAAAGACGCCGCGATGGTGATAATGACGGTCAGATCCAGGCTTTTTTCCGCCTGACTGGCCGAGCAGCATCCCGTGATAATCATCAACCCTGCGCCAATTAACGCGGCATTCAGCATGCTGATGATCTCAAATGCGGCCAAGGCGATGACGCCGACCAGTATGCCCCACGCCAGATAGGCGCGTTCATGGCGCGGTGCTTCCGTATTCAGATCATTGATCAGCAGAAAATCCTTGTTGTAGCGTTGCCGGCTGACAAATGCCGGCCGGGCTTCCAGTAACAGCGTATCGCCGGCCTGAAGGATAATCGTACCGAGATTGCCCTTGATACGTTCGCCATTACGCGCCACCGCCAATACCACAGCGCCATACTGGTCGCGAAAGCGCGCATCGCGGATCGCATGTCCGATGGCGGCGCAATGCGGCGAAACCACCGCTTCCACCAGACGCCGCTCGGCGCGCTGTGTTTGCAGTGTCTGCGTATGCTCGCCATCGGTTGACGGCATGATGCCGTTGATGCGCAGCAAATCCGAAATGGCGTCGGTATCCCCGGCAAAAACCAGCCGGTCTTCACCCTGCAACATTTCTTCCGAAGAAACTGCGGTAATAACCGTACCCTTGCGTTCGATCTCGACCAGATAAACGCGCTGCAAATGCCTTAATCCGGCTTCCTGGATAGTTTTTCCGACCAGCGGGCCATTGGGCGCGACGGAGACTTCCAGCGTAAACTCGCGCAAATTTGAGAAAGCCTTGTTTTGCGACCGGTCCGGCAGTAGCCGGGGGAAAAACAACCACATGAAAATGAAACCGCAAATGGCCACCGGCAGTCCGACAGCAGTGATCGCGAACAATGAGAAACCGGTTTCCCCCGTCAACGTCTGGTATTGACCGTTGACGATCAAATTGGTGCTGGTGCCGATCAGCGTCAGCGTACCGCCGAGTATGGCGGTATAGCTCAATGGAATCATGAGTTTGGAAGGGGAGATGCCAATTTTCCGGGACCAGGTATAGATGGCTGGAATCATGGTTGCGACAACCGGCGTATTATTGAGAAAACCGCTCAACAGAACCACCGGAAAAAACATCCGGCTCAAGGCCGCCCGCACTGAACTAGGTCTGCCGAGCACATGATTGACCAGCAAATCTATCGCACCGGAGGCATGCATACCCGCAGCGACAACAAACATCCCCGCCACGGTAATCAGTCCGGAATTACTGAAACCTTGCAACGCTTCGTCAGCGGTCAGAATGCCGGAAACGCTCAGCACGGTCAGCGCCGCAATCATCACAAGATGCGGCCCGATCCGCGTGAATGTCAGTGTCAACAGCGCGGCAACGCACAAAAACAGGGTGAACCAGCCAGACCAATCCATTATTTTGTCATTCCCAATGAAAATTCCGCGCGTACTATACCGCACTCATTTATATAATACGAAATAATAAATAATGATTATTATATAGCCAATAGTTATACTCGCGATCTGGCTGATTTACCCCAGGCAATGAATTCATGCCCATTGCATGGCATAAAAAAAATGCTAAAATGCTAACCTTGTGTTTTGTTTAAAAAAACGCGCAAGAAACACATTAAGTATTAAGCTAAAACAGCCCTACAGTCCTTTTTACAGTAACAATCACTTGCCCCGCATCCATGAAAAATATTTTTGTTAGCCTGTGTCTTTACGGATTGGCGATCGCGCTTTACAGCAATCTCATTAACGCATATGACCATGAAACCAGTTCGAGCAGCACACCCGCCGCAAGCTGGAATTACAAAGAAAAGCTGGCCAGCTACACGGACCGCGAACGCTCGCACCGCTCATTTTTATTCAGCGAAGATCATGCCGGTTATCGCTGATTGAGCCTTTTATCCTGATCTATGCCGCGTGGCTGAGCACAATGCGATAACGCGCTCTTCCACTTTCCAGGCGTGCAACAGCCTGATTGACTTGTTCAAAGGAAAAAAACTCGACCGCCGGTTTGATGTTATGCCGGACTGCGAACTCCAGCATCGTGCGCATCGTATTCGGACTGCCCACCGGTGATCCTGAAATACTGTACTGTCCGAGTATCATCGGAAAAACCGCAATATCGAGCGCATCCAGTACAGCGCCAACAAAATGCAGGCGTCCTTTGGGACGCAGCGTCGAAAGATACCTATTCCAGTCCAGCGCTTGATTGACCGTGGATAGAATCAGGTCAAATTGTCCCGCCGCCGATTGCAGCGCATCCGGATCGTTTGTATTCATCGCCTGATGCGCGCCAAATTGCAAGGCTTCGGTCTTCTTGCTTTCGCTGGTTGTAAATGCGGTGACATGGCACCCCCACGCCCGAAGAAATTGCACCGCCAGATGCCCCAGGCCGCCGATACCGATTACAGCCACTCGGGCTGTCGGCGAAATGTCAAACTGCACCAGCGGATTGAAAACGGTGATGCCGCCGCAAAACAATGGCCCCGCACTTTGCGGATCGAGCGTTTCCGGCAATACAACCACGCTTTCAGCCCGAGCGCGGACTTTATCGGCAAATCCACCGTGACGTCCAATCAACGTCCCCTGCGCCTGCGCACACAGATTGTGATCACCGTTCATGCAACTCCGACAGTCCATGCAATACCCCGCATGCCAGCCCAAACCGACGCGCTGACCCGGTTGAAGATTGCTGACTTGCGCGCCTGAAGCCACGATAGTACCGATAACCTCATGCCCCGGAACAAATGGATACTCGGTAATTCCCCACGCATTCTGCAGCATGCTCAAATCGCTGTGGCAGATACCGCAGGATTCCACGGCAATCTCAACTTCACGCGGTCCGATAGGGCCGGGATCATATTCAAATGGCTCAAGCTTGCCGCCCGGCTTGAATGCCGCGTATGCTTTAATCATTGTGGCTCTCCTTTTGGGATACTCGACGATACGAATATTGTTAACGAACAATCACCGCTTCACGCATTGATGATGAAAGAATCAGCGCTTGGAGCCTCGTTCGATACTCACGCCAACCTTTTTGATGCCGCGTATAATGCCCAGCTTGGCGACACTGACTTTCACCCAGGGTGCATTAAACTCGCGCATGATCGTCAACGCAATATGCTCTGCCAACGCTTCCAGTAGTGAAAAGTGCTTCCGGTTCAGAATGTCGTGAATAGCCTGCACAACGCGTGCGTAGTCTATCGCGTCATCGATATCATCGGTTTCACTCGCGCGCTGGCCAGGCAGGCCAATTTCGAGATCAAGTTGTATGGTTTGCGCAACTCTGCGCTCCCAGGGGTAAACACCGATCAGAGTTTTTACTCTAAAGTCGTGCAGAAAAATAATATCCATGCTGGCGGAAATACGCTAAGTGAATGATGATGACGGCATACCGCACATAAGCAAGTATTGCTGTACGGGTGATTGATCGTGGCTTTTTTCTTTAAAATACACAAAAATTCTAATCTAATTTCCTGAACAACGCTAATCCCGATAATTTCTCCATGACTCTACTGGCCTTCATACTCGTTGCTTATCTGATTGGTTCGATACCCTTTGCACTCATAGCAAGCTGGATTTTCCGGCTGCCAGACCCGCGGACATACGGTTCAAAAAATCCGGGCGCAACCAACGTTCTGCGCAGTGGCAAAAAATCAGCAGCCGTATTGACGCTGATCGGCGATGCCGGCAAAGGATGGCTGGTCATTGTTCTGGCGCAGTCGCAAGCCGCTGCCTGGCATTTGGGTGATGAAGCCGTTGCCGTCGCTGCGCTTGCGGTATTTATAGGACATATTTTTCCCGTATTCCTGCGTTTTCAGGGTGGCAAAGGCGTTGCAACCGCAGTGGGCGTGCTGCTGGGATTGAAAGTCCTGCTCGGTCTGCTGGCGATAGCAACCTGGATCGCCGTGGCCGTCATTTCACGGTATTCGTCCTTATCCGCCTTAATCGCGGCGCTACTCTCGCCCGTCTATGCCTACCTGATTTTCAACGCTTCACTGCATACGCTGACGGTTTCCGTGATGGCATTATTACTGATCTGGCGCCATCAATCGAACATCGTCAATCTGTTGGCCGGCAAGGAAGGCCGCATCGGCCAGAAAAAAACACTGTCATAACTGCTGCCGGCAACGCGCACCAGGATCAAAATCCATCGGTAAAATACTCGATATAAATCAATGCTATCGTCGATATCACAAAAACCACAAATAATAAGGTCTTGTCGCTCATCTCTTTTCCTATTTATAAAATACTTTCCGCCAGTCCAGGCCGGTTCTCGTACCGCGTTGAAGCACACGAATAAAATCGCCACCAGTTTTTTTGCGTTCCGCGCAACAATCAGGATTCTTATAACCGCGATATTAACAACTGCCTGATTTCCGCATCGGTCAAAACAACAGGATTGGTCTTCATGCTGCTGCCGCGCGAATGCGCTACTACGTTATCCAATCCTGCTTCCGCCACACCAAAATGCGATAAGCGCGGCAATGCCAGCGCTTGCGTCCATTCTCCCAGCAACTGTATCAACGCCGCATGCGCTACCTTTTCATCATGAAACTGTTGCTGGCAAAGTATCTCTGCCGCATAGGCGTATTTTGCCAGTGCTTTATTACCGGGCTCCCTGTCACGCATGCTTTCGATATTGACCTGCGTCGCCGACGCCACCAATGTGCCACAAACAACGCCATGCGGTATGGGATAAAAAGCACCCAGGGGTGATGCCAATCCGTGCACAGCGCCCAGTCCAACCTGCGCGAGTGTTATACCCGACAGCAGGGCGCCATAAGCCATTTTCTCGCGACAGGCTTTCACTACCGCGTCATCTTGCTGGCCATACCGCCGGTACAGCGGAATAAGCGCATCACGCACAGCTTGTAAGCCGCTGATCGCGAGCGCATCGGTAAACGCATTGGATTTGACCGATACATAGGATTCCAGCAACTGCGTAAGCGCATCCATTCCATTGGCCGCGATCACTTCCGGCGGGCAGTTGGCCAATAACTCAGGATCAACAACAGCATATTCCGCCACTAATTTTTCATGCCGAAAGGATTTTTTAAACCCTTTTTCGCCTTGAACGCTGAGAACGGCATTTTTGGTCGCTTCGCTACCAGTGCCAGCCGTCGTCGGCACAGCAATAAAGGGAACAGCCGGCCCCGCGTAAGGCAGCTCGGGACCAACACCTTCCAGATAATCCATAACGCTGCGCCGTACCTTCAATAACCCCGCGATCGCTTTCGCCGCGTCCAGTGCGCTGCCGCCACCGATGCCAACAACGACGTCGAAAGCGCGATCTGACAATGACCTGACCGTATCATCGATCAAGCCAGGAGAAGGCTCGTGGGGGACCGTACAGTGTTCCCAATGAATACCCTGCCGATTGAGTTGTTCAATAAACGGCCGCCAGCCTGGTAGATTTTTGTACGAACATGCCCCCGTTACCAGCAGCGTGCGCGCGCCATATCCGGCAATGATCGCCGGTAATTTGTTAAAAACACCCGAGCCAAATTCAATACGCGGCAGTCTTGCGATGGAAAATTCAAACATCAGCCGCTAACCACCGGAAACAACCCCTGATAGGCAACGCCCTGGCGCGGCGCTGCCATCCAGTCCGCTACCGTTTCCCGCCAGGCCAGATAATGCGCGGTTTCTTTATGCGCGGCAGCATCCTGCTGCGTTTTATACGCTTCGTAGAATACAAATTTCGCCGGTTCGTCCGCGGATTGCAGAATATCAAAACGCACATTTCCCGGTTCTCTGACCGATCCCTCGTGGTTTAACCGGCAGGCTTCCTTGAAAGCCTCGACTTTTTCCGGCTTAACCGAAACATACACTATGGTTACAACCATTTTGTTCTCTCTCTCCTTGCTCTGAGCCTGATGTCACTTGTTTTGTCAAAGCAGCCATCCGCTGAAGTCACTGTGCACCGCAGTTGTTGGATGCTTCAGAATGTAGTAAAAGATGACTGACGTTGTCATGAATATTATCATGATGGGACATACTACCAAGCTTCTCGCGTAACATGGCTATCATTCGTATTAAAAACCTATTGCTGAGAACCTATATTGGCTTTAACGATGAAGAGATCAACAAGCTGCAGGATGTCGTCATTAATATGGCCATCGAGGTCGATCTGACGAGCGCTATTCAGCAGGATGTAGTGGATGGCTCTTATAACTACAAGATTATTACCAAAAATGTCATCGCACTGGTGCAGGAACAAAAATTCATGATGCTGGAAAAATTAACGCAATCGATTCTGGATGAAATCATGAAAAATAAAAATGTCCGCTCCGCTACAGTGGAAGTCGACAAACCGCACGCGCTGCGATTTGCCGAATCGGTATCGGTTGAACTCAGCGCCACACGCGATAGGCAGTAACACTCATGACAGGGAAGCGGAATTTTCAATGACCGCGGCGACCACAATCAATGAATGCATTATTGGCATTGGTTCGAATATCGATCCTGAATGCAGCATACAGGCGGCGCTGATAATTCTGCAGCAGGAAACCGATGTCAAGGGCGTTTCAGAATGGGTTAAAACAACGCCCATCGGCATCCGCAATCAGAATGATTTTATCAATGGCGCTATCAAAATACACACAACGTTGTCACAGGAATCATTCAGACGCTACCTGAAAAATCTTGAAGACAAACTGGGGCGCGACCGCTCCCTTCCCAGATTCGGACCCAGAGTCATTGATCTGGACATTATTGTCTGGAACGGCGACATCGTTGACGATGACTATTACACGCGGGATTTTGTCAGAAATGCTATCGATCAATTGAATTCACCGATTAGCATAACAAAACCCTCCAACCTTGACCTTTAAACGGATTTTTATTCTTTCGGTTCCGTCAAAACAAAAAAGTTGTTGCACTTTTTTTTACATTTTGGCGTATACTCCGCAGTGTCGTATGGATTCAAGTAGTAGAACAGTACCTCAATGGGTCTTTTTTTCCTTGATATTCGCTGACAGATTGCACTTGTTTTATTTAAAACAGCGCGTAACACTTTGTAAATTTTTAATTTTTTTAAGGAAAAATTCATGGCCACAGGTATTGTGAAATGGTTCAATGATTCAAAAGGTTTCGGTTTTATCACACCTGATGATGGTGGTGAGGATTTGTTTGCGCATTTCTCCGCCATTCAAAGCTCCGGCTTTAAAACTCTGAAAGAAGCCCAACGCGTGATATTCGATATCACCAGCGGCCCCAAAGGCAAACAGGCAGCCAATATCAGACCTCAGTAAAATCTGCTTGATAGTAATCCATCAAATTTGATGTTCAACCAAAAACCCCGGTTATCCGGGGTTTTTGGTTTGCGATCGACAGTTCTGGACACATAAAAGCACAAGCGGTTATCAGAAGTATTGCACACTGCGCAACCGGATGAGCGCACGGCAGTTTTCTGAACTACTCAAACAGTCTGTAGTACAACATTTCCTGTTCCCCATTTCGACTGAGTAAAATTCGCTTTTCACTTGCACTCAATAAGTTACACTTACGCATCTTGACTTTGAGAAAGAGAAAAGCAGAACTTCTATGTTCATCATTTACAGATCCATCCCGCCGCTTGTTCTGTTGGCAATACTTATTACCGCATCAGGTTGCTCTGTCTACATGGCTGCAAAGCAACCTAACGCCAAAAAAACAAGCCTTTTTCAGCCCGGAACCCCCCGAAACCTGCTTTTAGGCGAATTCGGTTCGCCCATCGTCAGCGAGGATCGCGAAGGCAGAAAAATCGAAATATTCAGATTCATTCAGGGATACAGCACGGGCGTCAAAACCGGCAGAGTTATTTTTCACAGCGTCGCCGATGTCTTCACGCTAGGATTGTGGGAAGTCGTTGGCATGCCGACCGAGACGGTTTTCAGTGGCAGTGAAATGGCTTTTCAAGTAAGCTACGACGACGATGATCAGGTGGATGAGGTTATTGTTCTTAAAAAGAAATAGCTTCGAGAAGGCTGGTTGATTCATATTTTATTCCATTTTTTCAAGGAGAATTTCATGAAAAAACATATTTACGCGACATTGACCGCGGCAAGTGCGGTCTGTTTGATAGCGTTGACAGGATGCGCGACAAATGGCGGCGGCGGCAATGTTCTGGGTGCGGTCGACAGCGGTCTCGCTTCCGTGGAACAATCAGCCCAGATTAGCAGGCAGGCGATCTCTTCCGGCACCATGGCCGCATCCGGAATGGCCACGGCGCCAGGACAGATTGGACTGGTCGACATTCTCGTCCAGCAGCTTGGCATCTCTCCACAACAAGCACTGGGTGGCAGCGGCGCAATTTTCCAGCTGGCGCAAGCCAGCATGACGCCACAGGCTTTCTCCACACTATCGCAATCGGTACCCGGAATGGCGGATATGCTCGGCGCCGCGCCTGCTGTATCCAGTCCGCTGGGCATGGGCGGCATGTCCGGATTATTGGGAAATACGGGCGCAGGTGCTGCGATTAACAATGCAGCCGCGCTGGCATCCTCATTTCAACAGCTCAATCTGTCTCCCGACATGATCGGCCAGTTTGTCCCCATTGTGACAGATTATGTCCGTTCCACCAGCGGCCAGTTAACGGCCGACCTGCTGAATTCTGCGTTGAACGTACGCTGATTGATATTTGACAGGTGCGGGAAATTTATCACGCACCGCATGGTTTATGGCCGCGCATAAAGCAAAGCATTAACGCTTGCGCGGCTCCTTTGCATTTCACTTTAAAGTAAACTGCGCCCGACTGCCTTTGTCATTCGCCGCATTGTCATTTTGCAGTGCACCGGTTACAAAAACCCGGTCTCCCGCAACACCCCCTTTTTCCAGCAACCAGCTCTGCGCCGCCAACGCTCTGTTTTGCGCAAGTTCATTCATTTCATCAGCACTTACTGTTGCATGCTGAAGCAATAACTGCTCCATTTCCTGATCCGGTAATTTTTTTGTCAAACCTAGAAAATTAGTCGGTTTCTCAAAATCGACCGCTTTATATTCCACCTCAAGATATTCACTATACTCATCCGGTGTCAGCTCAACTTCGGCAAATGCTTCCCCGGTTTCGCCCTTTTTGGCGTCAGCCGCGCGTTTATGCGTAACAATCTGCTGCCGCAGTTTCATCTGTTTTATGCCTTCATAATCGACCGCCGGATCAATATGGCCGGCGATTTCCAGGCGCAATGCGGGACGGTCGCTGAGTATTTGCGATAGAGCCTGTAAACGGTTCTCCGCTTCAGCTTCAATCACCGCGGAACCCGGAGAAAACGTAATCTCGGATAATTCCACATTCTCTCCCAGCATTGAACCCAGCAAAGCAAAAGGCGCGGTTACCGCGCGCGTGATAAGATTAACGAATGCTTCAAGCATAATGTCGCCCAAACTAAACTTGGGATCATCCAGCGAACCTTTGATCGGCAGATGAATATCGATCTCACCCTGCCGGTTTTTCAGCAGTGCGATCGCCAGCTCCAGCGGCAGCGATAATGCGTCTTCGCTTTCCACGCGCGAACCCAGTGTCAGTTGATCGAGAAAAACATTATTTTTAGCGGTTAATGCGCCTTCCTCAACACGATAATGCACATCAACCGACAGCTTTCCTTTTTCAATGCCATAACCGATATACTTACCCGAATACGGACTGAATGACGGCAGGTCGATCGCTTTTGCCTTTGCGGCAATATCCAGCGCAAGCCTGGAATCAAATGGCTGAATGCTGCCCTGAATTTCCAGCGGTGCTGATTTGTCGATAGCGCCTTTGATATCGATTGCCCCCGCTCGCCCGGCCTGAATCGGGCCGATCTGACCGTGCAGTCCTGTCAGCCGGGCATGGTAATTCGGTCGGATGAAGCGATCGTGGAAATCGACATTGCTTTGTTGCAGTACAATTTTTCCAATTCGCAACGGCAACGGTTTTTCTTCTTTTGCTTTGCCAGTATCCGCCCCGCCTTGGCTGCTTTCACCGGTTGCTGTTTTCTCCCGTCGCACAAGATGATGCAGGTTTAATTCACCATCCGGCTGCAGGATGACATGCGCATAAAAACCATCCAATTTCACCGCATCCATGTTTATTTTCAGCGGATCGCCGGCAAAATCCAGGCCGCTAATATCCACACTTTTCCAGCGCGCCACGTCTCTGGAAATTCCAAGATCAAGAATGCTGAAGTTTCCCAGCCGGGCCTGTCCATTGACGGCCATATTCAACGGATTCCCGTCGGCTTTAACGCTGCCGTTGAAAGAAATATCGCCGCTCGTCAGCAGCACGTTCAGCGCATCACCCGCCCAGCCCTGCAAGGACACCAGATCAACTGTTTTTAGATCGAGATTCATATCCGCAACAAAAGGCGACCAAGCCAGCAAACCGCGGCTTTCAATGCTGCCGCGATTGTTAACTACCGCGGTCATCGCCAGATCAAGTGGTTTTTCACCGCTGATGTCAATATTTTTCGCAACCAGATCCAGCGGATCAATCGACATCGGCACGATATTCGCCATCGTCTGGTCGGTATAATGGATTGCAGCGGCGTTTAACCGCAGCTGGTTAATGCTTACGATCCACGGCCGCGCTTTATCTTCGGTTTGCGGAATTTCTGCCCGCGCAGCTTCGACTTGCGCAGCAACATGCGCAATCCGTGCTTCAGGTGATGGCTTTCTGCCGGGTATCGGAATCGTTGCCGAGACAGCCTGAGTATTCGGGACCACCGCCACCGTTGCATCCTCCGCTGAACTGAAAAAACGCATCAATTCGATACTGCCATCCGGACTGCGGTTAATCACAGCACCCAGCTTGATCAGCGTAATCTTATCCAGAACAATCCGTTTATCCGCAAAATCGAGTTTGACGTCATCGGACGAAAGCTTCGTCAATGACAAAACGGCCGCCTTGTTTTCTGCCAGACCGGATAACGACGTCAACGCAAAATCATCCAGCGTAAACATCAGACTGGAAGGCGATTGACCTGCCAGATCAAACTGCTCCAGACTGACATGAAAGCTGCCGAGATCAACCTGATAAGGTATTTGCGCGGACTGGTTACGGATAGCGGTTCGTTTTATCGCCGACTTGCCCGAGAGCGTGATCGCGGCGGTATTTTCACCGGATTGACTGAATGTAACCGTCAGATCACTGTCGAAATAACCCGACACCAGGCTGATTCCCACCGGTAGCGGCAGATAATCCGCGATATCTGCAAGGTTAGCGTCAGTCAGTTTAAGCGACAACGTCGCTTCGCGTTTGTCCGTGAAAGGCCGCAGCTTACCATCCAGCAAAAAAGGCGCGCCATTGATTTGGGCGCTGAAATGCGGTCTCACCCAGTCAGCCTTAACTTTATCCAGATTGGCGATAAACGGTATGGCAAAATTGATTTCAGATATTGATTGATGGCCCGATTTAAGGCGATCAACCCACTCGATACGTCCGTTTTTGAGTTCGATATTACTGACCGAAAATAAAGCTGGCGGCTCATCTTCGGCAGGTTGCGAGAATTTTTCGTGTAAATCCGAAAAATTGAACACCGCCGCATCATTACGCGCCAGACGGATATAGGGCGCATCCAGGGTGATCATGCTGATCACCGGCGCACGATGCGCTATAGACGCGGCAGGGTCGATATCGACATACAAATGATCCAATGTAAAAAATGTTTCCGCTGCATCCACGCCGCCGGGTTTTTCGCCGATACGAAAACCGCGCACCGACAGCTCCAACGTGTAAGGCTTAATCTCGATTGCCTGCACCGTCACCGGACGTTCCAGCAAAACCGACAATCGCATTTCCAGCTGCGATTTGACAAAACCCGGCAGCCAGTAATAGCCAAGCAGCCCGAACAAGGCAATGAGAGCCAGCATGCCGGCCAAGCTGGTAATCAGGCGCCTGCGTGTTATAACACGGGGTTTCACAGCGCGGGGGGATTGTGCTTGTATCGTGGTTTGCGTCATAGCTACATCCTCTTTGCTACGAAGTAGCGCTAATCCTGCAATGGATTGAGTGAAAAAATTCAGAAAGACAGCTTACACACTGCGGATGAATCTGATTTGTAATCTGCATCGCATCCCAAAGCTGAGCTGAGATGCGATGGAGGGCGTGATGCGTTAAATTGACCTCATTATCAAACGGTTAAAAATGACCAAAACACTATCCGGCTTATTACATCATGGCTTTGGACAACAAGCCGGTTATCCATTGCGCAATCGGATTAATAGTGCGGATTCTTTTCCTGTATGCCGACAAGTTCAACATCAAAAATCAGCGTTGAATTCGGCGGAATCATTTTACCCACGCCACGCGCGCCATAAGCCATGGCCGGCGGAATGATCAATGTACGTTCGCCACCGACTTTCATGCCCCGTACACCGTGATCCCAACCCTTAATTACTTTACCTGTACCCAGCATAAATGAGAAATGCGCATTACGGTCATGCGAACTGTCAAACTTTCTGCCTTTGTTGTCCGGCGCGGTTTCATCATATAACCAGCCCGTGTAGTGCACGCTAACAGTTTTACCAACATCGGCTTCTTCACCCTCACCGACTTTACGGTCAATTTTTTCAAACGGCCGCCCCGCTTCCGCGGCATTTTCCTGCGCGGCATGGGCAGGCTGTAACAACAGAAACAATGCAATCACAGCAATTGATAAAATAAAAAAACCTGAATCGATATAAAATTTGGCACTGAACATCATTTTCCTCAAAAATTAACAAAAACTTTATTTTAATTATCTACTCTCAAGTAGTATAACCCAATATGGATTTATCCTTACAGACGAACCCTATTTATCCAGACCATGCATTCATCCGAAAAATCCGAAAATACCGTATTAAACATGAATGAACAGGAAATGCCGACATCCCGGAGCGCGGAGCTTCTACGTCTGCATCATTCGCCTCTGGTTCGCAGCCTCTACCTTGGGGCAGGTTGTGCCGCCCTCATGCTGGGTGCTCTGGGCGTTCTTCTGCCGATTTTGCCGACCACGCCTTTTGTGCTGCTGGCGGCGGCCTGTTTTGCACGAGGCTCTGAACGATTCCATACCCGGCTGATGACCAATCGCTATACAGGGCCGGTCATTCTGGAATGGCGTCTGCATCGCAGCGTGACGCACAAAACGAAACGCATGGCCTACATCATGACGGCGTTGTCATTCAGTGTTTCAATTCTGATTGTTCCTGAAATGTGGCAAAAAATCATGCTTGCGGCGATCGCCTGCATTCTGGCATTTTATCTTTCTCGCCTGCCTGTCAGGCCAGTTGACAATCGTTCCGGCGCGCCCTCGGTCTAGTCTGGCGTTATCACCGATCTTGATGTTTCAAACCAGTGCTGAAGGTGTCTTGAGCCCATCTCACATATGCTTGAATATTAATATGTTCATGCTCATAGCTATCTGAGAATAAAATTATTATGAATAATACTCCAAAACACTGGCACCATCTGCCACCTGATGAGGTGAGCGTTCTGCTCGAATCAGATGTCACTCAGGGTCTTGAACCACTTGAAATCACCCGCCGTCAGGAACACTTCGGCTTCAACCGGCTCACACCTAAAAAAGGCAAAAGTCCGCTGGTTTTGTTTCTACTTCAGTTTCATCAACCGCTGGTTTATATTCTGCTGGCCGCAGCGGTTATTACGTTTGCATTGCAGGAATGGGTGGATAGCGGTGTTATTTTCGGTGTCGTATTGATAAATGCGATTATCGGGTATATTGAAGAGTCCAAGGCGCTCAAGGCAATCGAGGCGCTGGCCCGCACACTGGATGGCGCAGCAACCGTGATTCGCGCCGGAAAAAAACAAAAAATCGCAGCTGCCGAGCTGGTACCCGGCGATTTGGTCTTATTGCAATCCGGAGACAGGGTACCCGCGGACCTAAGATTATTGCAGATTCGTGAACTACACATCGATGAATCCGCATTGACCGGCGAATCCGTTCCCACACATAAACAAATCGAGCAACTGTCGCTGGAAACCGTATTGGCTGACCGCAGCAACATGGCTTATTCATCGACGCTGGTCACTTACGGCACGGCAACCGGTATTGTCGTCGCGACGGGCGATGATACTGAAATCGGTCATATTAACACCCTGATTGCCAGCGCCGATGTGCTGGCCACACCGCTCACCCGCAAAATAAACCATTTCAGCAAAATTCTGCTGTGGGTGATTCTCGTACTCGCGGGCCTGACTTTTCTGGCAGGCAGGCTACACGGTGAATCCCTGCTTGATTCGTTCATGGCTTCGGTCGCGCTGGCTGTCGGTGCAATTCCCGAGGGTCTGCCAGCAGCCATGACCATCATGCTGGCCATCGGCGTCAACAAAATGGCGCATCGGCATGCAATTATCCGCAAAATGCCCGCGGTTGAGACGCTGGGCAGCACGACCATCATCTGTTCTGACAAAACAGGGACAATTACCCAGAATCAGATGACTGTGCAACATATTTATGCCGGCGGCAAGCGTTATGCTCTTTTCGGAACAGGCTACACGCCTGCCGGAGAAATAACCTTGGATGCATCAAAGATCAATCCCGGTACACAACCCGTTTTGCTGGAATGCCTTAAAGCAGGTTTATTGTGCAATGACTCGCGGCTAATCCAGAATGATGGACAGTGGCTTATCGAAGGCGATCCGACGGAAGGCGCACTGATTGTCGCCGCCGCCAAGGCAGGATTGCGGCAGGATGTTCTGGAGCGGGATTTCCCGCGTATTGACGCGCTACCGTTCGAATCCCAGCATCAGTACATGGCGACCCTGCATGTTCTCGACACGGCAACGGCATTGATTTATGTGAAAGGTTCCGTTGAAAGTATTCTTGCACGTTGCGAAACAATCTGCGGCAATGATCTACAGCCACAGCTGCTGAATAAGGAATGCATTCATCAGGAAGTCGAAGCCATGGCGGCGCAAGGTTTGCGGATTCTCGCCTTCGCGCGCAAACTGCAACCAGCATCCAATCAGACCGTCAATCACGGCGATGTAGCCGAAGGTCTCTGTTTTCTGGGCTTGCAGGCAATGATGGACCCACCCAGACAGGAAGCCATTGCCGCTATCAGCGCCTGCCAGAAAGCCGGCATTCAAGTAAAAATGATCACCGGCGATCATGCCGCCACCGCCGCTGCCATTGCCCGTCAAATCGGACTTGCCGGCGCGGTTGAGAATAAAACCGAACATTTCGCAGTCAATGGGCATACGCTCGCAATGTTGTCGGATCAGGAATTGATAAAAACCGCGCAACAGGCGGTTGTGTTTGCACGCGTGGCGCCCGAACAGAAGTTGCGGTTGGTTGAGGCGCTTCAAGCCAAAGGCCATGTCGTGGCAATGACCGGTGACGGCGTCAACGACGCGCCCGCGCTTAGGCAGGCCAATATCGGCGTCGCGATGGGCTTGAGCGGCACTGAAGTGGCGAAAGAAGCCGCGGATATGGTATTGACGGATGATAATTTCGCCACGATTGAAGCCGCAGTTGAAGAAGGCCGCGCCGTCTATGACAACCTGGTCAAGTTCATCACCTGGACATTGCCAACCAACATCGGTGAAGGCTTGCTGGTATTCGTCGCCGTATTTTTTGGTCTGACGCTGCCGATCACACCGGTCCAGATTCTCTGGATCAATATGACAACGGCGGTACTGCTGGGTTTGATGCTGGCATTCGAACGCAAGGAGCCGGGCATCATGGCGCGCCCTCCACGGCAGCCGGAAGCACCGATACTTACCCGCGAACTCGGCTTTCGTATCGGGCTGGTGGGTCTGATGCTGCTTACCGGCGCTTTTGTTTTTTTTGAATGGGCGCTGGCACAGGGCAAAAGTATCGAAACAGCGCGCACGCTGGCAGTCAATATGTTCGTCTTTGGCGAGCTGTTTTATCTGTTCAATTGCCGGTCGCTGCGCTATTCGATGTTCAAACTCGGCGCCTTCTCCAACCGCTGGCTGCTGTTGGGCGTAACGACAATGACGCTGCTCCAGATTTTTTTCACCTATTCTCCAACAATGAATACGTTGTTTGGAAGCGCACCCCTGGATATGATCGAATGGGGGTTTATTCTGTCCGGCGGCCTACTGGTTTATGGCATAGTCGGCATCGATAAATGGCTGCGACGCCGCGCTGAAAACGGGAAAGACAGTTAATAATGTTTCCGGATATCTTCGCCGAAGTGACGCTGCTGCTCGTGATCGGCGTGGTATGTTGTGCACGCTATTATTCCATCCGCAATTCAGGCATTTCACATTTTCCATTGCAATGACACGCATGAAAACAATATGCCTGTACGAATATCAGCGGAAACCCGCCACAAATAGCGTGCATTTTGACAAAATACCGATCAAGTGCTGCCAATCCCAGCAGTCCGAAATTCATTTGATTTCCAGGCTTTCCAGGAAAAACACATTGTGATGGAATATCTTGCGCAGATTCTTCTCCTCATGGGAGTGACGGTTATAATCGTTGTTGCATTCCATCGATTCCACATTCCTTCCAGTCTTGGTTATCTGCTTGTAGGGTTAGCTCTCGGACCATTTACCATGGGACCGGTAATCGTCGTACCGTATATGCAGACACTGGCCGAATTTGGCATTGTTTTTCTGCTCTTTACCATCGGTTTGAATTTCTCCTTGCCCCAAATTCATGCACTTCGACACCAGGTTCTCGGACTCGGGACAGCGCAGGTATTGTTCACGACGATAGTGATCGGATTCGTGGTATGGCTGGCTGGCTTTCCTCCGGCCGCCGCATTTGTTGTGGGTGCTGTATTTGCGCAATCCTCAACGTCTATTATCGGAAAACAACTGTCCGAACAAGGGGAAGAAAACAGCCGGCACGGTAAACTTGGAATAGCGATGTCAGTTTTCCAGGACGTCACCGCTGTACCCTTTATTGTGGTCATACCTGTTCTTGGCGTTGCGGCGGGAGCTGATGTTCTGGCTGGCACACTCGGCTGGGCGCTTGCAAAAGCAGTTGCAGCTTTCGCGCTAGTTTTTTTTGTCGGCCGCTGGTTGTTACGGCCTATTTTTCACTTTATCGCCTCGCGGCGTTCTGCGGAAATATTCACGCTGACCGTATTACTCGTTGCGCTGCTGGCTGCGTGGACGACAAGCAGTCTGGGACTCTCTCTCGCTTTCGGTGCATTTCTGGCGGGCATGATGCTGGGAGAAACCGAATTCCGGCATCAGGTAGAATCGACCATACGGCCTTTTAGAGATGTTCTGCTCGGATTGTTTTTCATCGGTATTGGAATGTTATTCGATCCTTTTACGCTTCCACAGATCTGGCATTACGCACTTCTGGGAGCAATTTTGCTGCTTACAAGCAAGACTCTGCTGGTATCGTTCATGGTATCGAAATCAGGAACTGATTCACTGACCGCCTGGCGAACCGGCCTGCTTCTGGCGGTTGGCGGAGAATTTGGCTTCGCCTTGCTTGCAATAGCCCTGAACGCCAGCGTAATCGATGTTCATCTGGGACAAGTTGCACTCACTTCGGTGCTTTTTTCCATGTTTGCAGGCCCATTCATTATTCGATACAACCGCGTAATCGCGAATTTCTTCGTTCATGAGCAATTGCAACCTGATTATTCACCGGCGCATCTAATGATTGATGCTGGAACAGCGGTACACCTCCATGACCACGTCATCATTTGTGGATATGGTCGTATCGGTCAGGGCGTTGCACACTTCCTTCAAGAAGAAAAAATTCCGTTTATTGCCCTTGATCTGAATACCAGTCGTGTACGCGAAGCACACAAGGCAGGTGAACCGGTGTACTACGGAGACGCAGCCGATCCAGCCATTCTCGATAATTTAGGATTAACGCGCGCACGCCTCATTGTCATCAGCCACGACGACGTGGCAGCCGCCTTGAAGATCCTGGATTATCTGAGCGGTGCACGCCCCGATTTGCCAGTCATGGTTCGTACGCGTGATGAAAGCCGGGTTCAGGAATTGAAGGCCGCGGGTGCGCTTGAGGTTGTTCCGGAAACGCTTGAAGCGGGCTTGATGATCGCTTCGCAAGCGCTGCTGTTGCTCGATATTCCGCAATCACGGGTAATGCGCCGTATCCAGGAACAGCGATCCGCGAAATACAGCTTAATGCGAGAGCTCTTTCCTGGCGATGAATTGAGCGGTCAGGAAGAATCAATCGTCAAAAATCGATTACGATCTTTTGTAATTCCGCCAACCAGCCGGATCATCGGATTGAGGATTCAAGAACTCAATCTTGATGAGATTATGATTGTCGCGCTTGTCCGCTCGCACAAGCGGATGTCATCACCCTCTTTGGAAACAGTTCTTGCCGCTCACGATGAAATCATTCTTTATGGAACGGAAACCGGCTTACAACACGCCGAGCATTTGATCCTCAATTAGAAATTTTATCGCCTCATCGGATTCTCTCGTCATCGCAGATCTTCTCTTCAACTCGCATCTTTGCTCCTTGTTCTTCGCTCAATTATTTTGGCCGAGACCTTTGTACGGCTACTGCGCGGCACGATAATTGCGTTAAAAATTTGCGAAAAATGCTCATTTACCCCGCGTAAACTCCGCTTTTTCGCAAATTTTTGCCTTATTCTCGTACCGCTCATGACACCGTGCAAAGGT
>JADZAR010000092.1 GCA_020852475.1 Nitrosomonas sp. | reverse complement strand
GAAAGATGGCGGGAATAATTTTCAATGCCTTTGCAGAAACCAAGCTCATTCAGCATTTCCAGATCAAAACGGGTCCGTTGCTCAAGACGTTGCGCTTCCACCAGATGGTGGTTACTGTAAAAATATTCCAGCCGGTCGCGCAATTCGGCTTTTATCGAATCAATCGCGCGTAACGTGGTGCTTCTGGGAGTTACGTAATGACTGGAGGGATACACGGTATAACGCGACAGTTTCTGCAATACACGGCCCGTCAGAGGATCGAAAAGTGACAGATCATCCACTTCATCATCGAATAACGATATACGGATAGCAGCTTCGGAACTTTCCGCCGGAAAAACATCAACCACATCGCCTCTGACGCGAAACATTCCGCGTGTGAACTCAATTTCATTGCGTTCGTACTGCATTTCAGTCAGTCGTTTGATGACGTCGCGCTGAGTATATTTTTCATTCATTCGCAAATGAAGAATCATGCCATGATAATCGACAGGATCACCGATACCGTAAATGCAGGAGACGGTTGCCACGATAATGGTATCTTCCCGTTCAAGCAGTGATTTGGTGGCCGATAGGCGCATTTGTTCAATGTGCGCATTAATACTGGAATCTTTCTCGATGAAGAGATCACGTGAAGGCACATAGGCCTCGGGCTGATAATAATCATAATACGATACGAAATATTCGATCGCATTTTCCGGAAAAAACTCGCGCATTTCAGCATACAGTTGCGCAGCGAGTGTCTTGTTTGGCGCAATCAGAATGGCGGGTCGGCCCAGACGGGCAATGACATTCGCAACGGTAAAGGTTTTTCCTGATCCCGTGACACCCAGCAGGGTTTGATAAGCCAACCCATCGCCAATGCCTTCAATCAGTTGTTGGATGGCGGCGGGTTGGTCCCCTGCGGGTTTAAATGCCTGATGAAGTTTATACAAACTATTGGGGAAGGTTTCAATCACAGGTATAATCGCGGCTTTGTAAGTATCAGTTATATTTTTTTATTGCGCTTCAAAATGTATCATCAATCTATATTGATGAAAAACTGGAGAAAATCAGAATTCTGAAGTGCGATATAAGAAACAATATTTTAACATGCTGCTATACCTAATTTCAGAATGAGGATGCTGTGAATCTATCTACCCGCGTACAAGCCATCAAACCTTCACCGACTCTTGCCGTAACAGCACGCGCAGCCCGATTGAAGGCTGAAGGAAAAGATATCATCGGTTTAGGCGCTGGAGAACCTGATTTCGATACGCCACAGCATATCAAAAACGCAGCAATTGACGCAATCAATAAAGGCTTCACTAAATATACCGCAGTCGGCGGCACGCCCGGCTTGAAGAAAGCCATAGTCGATAAATTCAAGCGTGAAAATAATTTTGAATACAATTCCGGGCAGATCCTGGTCTCCTGTGGCGGTAAACAGAGTTTTTTTAATCTCGCACTGGCTATGTTGAATCCTGGCGATGAAGTAATCATCCCTGCGCCCTATTGGGTCTCTTATCCCGATATTGTCATGATTGCCGAAGGAAAACCGGTGTTTATCGAAACGGGAATTGAACAGGGTTTCAAAATTAATGCGCAACAGCTTGAAGATGCGATTACTGTAAAAACCAGAATGTTTGTCATTAACAGCCCCAGCAATCCTTCCGGCGCGGTCTATACGCTCGACGAATTGAAAGCGCTGGGTGATGTGTTAAAAAAACATCCCCAGATTCTTATTGCAACAGATGATATGTATGAACATATTCTGTTGTCCGGTAATCCATTCATCAACATCCTCAACGCCTGCCCTGATCTGTATCCGCGCACCGTTGTACTGAACGGCGTATCAAAAGCCTATTCCATGACTGGTTGGCGCATTGGCTATTGTGGCGGCCCGGCTGAACTGATTACTGCAATGGAAAATATCCAATCTCAGAGCACGTCAAATCCAAGTTCCATTTCTCAGGTTGCCGCAGAAGCCGCCCTAAATGGTGACCAATCCTGTATTGAACCGATGGTTGCCGCATTTATTGAGCGCAATCGATTTATCACTGACGCACTGAATAGCTGCAACGGCGTTCACTGTCTGCAATCCGATGGCGCGTTCTATGCCTTTGCGGACGCGCGTGAGGCCATCGGCAATCTGCATGCGGAAGGCATCATTTCTCACCCAAATGACTTGGCATTCAGTGAATATCTGCTGGAAAAAGCGGGCGTTGCTATCGTTCCAGGCTCGGCTTTCGGTAATGAAGGCTATATGCGTTTATCCTTTGCTACCGCGTTGACGAATTTAGAAAAAGCCATGGATCGCATTCACGGAGCTTTGAATCCATAAGCTACTGTAATTGTTGTTTTATATGGCCAGTGCCTGATCAACGATGCTGTTATTTTCAGCCGCCTTTTTGGTTTTACCTGCTCTGGATGGAATATTGCATAGTCCGCAGATGTGATTTGAATGAATATCAAGCGAGTGCACCAGAAACTTTCCATTGCATTTTCTACATGGTGCTATGCACAGCACTTCGCTATCCACGAAACGAACCAGTGTCCATGCACGTGTGAGACTGAGCACTTGCTCAAGACCGTTCGCATAAATATGTTCTAAATATAATTTATAGCTTTTGATTAACGCATCCACGCCTCGGGTGTCCGAGTAGGTAATAATGAAATTGTAGATATTGATAAATAACGAGGAATGAACATTAGGCTGCCAGCTCATAAACCAATCTTCGGAATAAGGTAGCATTCCTTTTGGCGGGGATACGCCCCTAATTTCTTTATACAGCTTGACAAGCCTTTCACGGCTTAAATTTGAATTTACCTCCAGTACCTGCAGGCGGGCGCCAAGACGGATTAATTCAGATGCCAGTTGAATCTGTTTTGCTTCTGTCAGAATGCTTTTATTCCGCATATATTCTATCCTTAAAGTATCCTGACTTTCGTAGCAGTACAAAGGCAAGACACGCTTCGGGCTGTTGAAAAATTATCTGTGTTGCCACTATGGCGTTAGAAACAGGCTTAGAATACTCATTTGTCACATATAAACCCCACTTTTTACTCGGTGCAAGCACCTCGCTCTTCAGGTCAGCTTCACGGCTGTTCGTTGCGCTCTGCTTGCGTCGCCTATTTCTGCCTTGTGTTGACTTGCCTCAATTACATTTTTCAACAACCTGTTCCAGACACTATTTAATTCTTTTCGTCTTTTTCAGATACGCTTCTATCGTTCTTCAAGTAATTACTTCTGCTGGTTGACCCGCTAGCAATATCGCGGCATGTGATTGAGAAACGGCATTGCTGTCACCGCGACTTTCGTTCGAAAGTAATTCGGCGATCAAAGCGTCATTGAATCGAAAACGACATAGCAGGCTATTTGAAGAAGCCATTTTAAGCAGCTGGCTGACAGTCAATTTTTCTATAATGTCAGACACGTCCTGATTAATGCCCAAACGATACATCGCCGATACTTTGTCATCGCGTATCATTTGTTGTGCAAGCAAAAGATAAGCCAAATTAATTTCCCTGATTTCATCCAGCAGCTGCTTTGTTTCCATTTTCTGATCTCCTTTAACACCCTATCGCCACATCCGGCGAAATTCAACAAACTTTCATTGAATTATCTACCTTTTAACCTGCATTATTAATACGATATAAACTGAAAGCCAATTAGTGCGACCAAAGAAAATATTTCCTGCTGGCCAAGTAGGATGATGCCTACATTTTTATCTCAATTTTACATTTTTGGCTATTATAGAACTAAATTGCGACTAATTATAGGTGAAAACAACCCGCCACCCTACTCATTCAACACTTTTCTGGTATTTGAAGTCAAGGTAACAGCCTAATGCAGGAAAATCACCGGAATATCGGCTTGTGCGATTAAAGCCTGCTTTTGTTCATCAGTTAAAAAAGCTGAACTGCTTTCCAGCAACAGAATGCGTCCATGAAACTGTTGAATGACGTGTAATATCTGATCGGTTGAATTGTTGGGTAGTCTTACCAGACTGATTCGAAGCTGCTGCATATTGAAGTTCTCTTCGATTGCTTTATTCAATTGTTCATACTTCAGATCGTCCGTGGCCGGCAGGATAATGATAAGCTGGCCGTGATCTTCATGCGCGAGATCGATTGCCAGCGACACCGCGCGTAGACTGGCAGTGCTGCCGGTAAAACCGGTCACAACGGGTCGTTCGATATTGCTGCCATAATGCAATACAGCCAGATCGCACTGAACTGATGACATAACCGACCGGGTAATGCTGCCGACTCTCCGGCTTTTTCCTTGTAACAATGAATTTTTTCCAATGACCAGCAGATCCGTCTGACCGGAAGCTTCACACAGGGTGCGGGCAACATTGCCGCGCAGCACATTAAATGCGATATCGATCTGATTTTGTTGCGCGACTGACGCTACCAGTTTTCGCAACTGTGTTGTCTGTAGCTGAATCGACCGTTCCATTCCGGCTGCATTGATTGCACGCCCGGATGGGGAACCCAAAACGATCTCGCGTACAAACGGTAATTCGGCTGCGTTGATCAAATCGGCATCTTCAATAAACAAGGCATTAAGCTGCGAATGAAAATACGAGGCCAGCGTAATACTGGCCCGCAAAATATTTTGATTGGCGGCACTGGAATCGAGGGCGACGAGGATACGATCAATCCGTGTTTTTTTCATTGTCGTTTACCGGTTCCTTAAGATTTCTCGCCAGATTCCGGCGGATTTCTTCCAGACCCCGAAGACGCGCTTCGACGCGTGCATTAATCAATTTGGGTGATTCACCGGTAAGTACTGACATGGCTTCATCATAATTGTTATAGGCATAAACTGCGAACTGTCCATTGGTACAGGCTTCGATCACATCGGCGCGAAGCATCAAATGCCTAATATTAGTGGCAGGTATCAGAACCCCCTGGTTTCCGGATAGTCCGCGAAACTTGCAGATATCAAAGTAACCTTCTATTTTTTCATTGACGCCGCCGATAGCTTGCGCTTCACCGCGTTGATTAACAGAACCCGTCATTGCTATGCCTTGCCGGATTGGCAACCCGGATAAAGCGGAAAGCAGACTGCAAAGCTCCGCCATCGATGCGCTATCACCCTCGATACGGCTATAGGATTGTTCAAAAACCAGACTTGCCGAAAGTGACAGGGGATAATCTTTCGCATACTGCTCCGCCAGGAAGGAAGAAAGAATAAAAACGCCTTTTGAATGAATCGCGCCGCCCAGTTTTGTCTCACGTTCGATATCAATTACTTTTCCGCTCCCAAGTCTCGCCGTTGCAGTGATGCGCGAAGGCACGGCGAAACTGACATCGCCAAGCTGCATGACCGCAAGCCCGTTAATCTGGCCGATTTTTGCACCGTCGGTGTCGATCATCAATATACCGCGGTTTATCGCTTCCTGAAGCAGCTCGCGCAATCGATCACCACGATATATCTGCGCGTCGATGGCGCGTTGCACATTATCTCTATTAACAGTGGCCTTTTCAGCGCTGCTGGCGTAATAATCGGCTTCGCGCAACAGATCCGCAATATCCATGACACTGATCGAAAGCTTTTCCGCATCCCCGGCTAGTCTTGCGCTGTGTTCAATAATTCGCGCAACAGCAGAGCGATCAAAAGGGCGTAATTTATCGCGACGCAGCAAGCCTGCGATCATGCGGGCATACATTTGCTGATTTTCAGCCGTGCGATGCAATCGGTCATCAAAATCCGCGGCAATCTTGAATAGCTGCCTGAATTCAGGATCGTAGGCATGCAACAGGTAATACAACACGCGGTCACCGATCAGAACTACCTTGATATTCAACGGAATGGGTTCGGGCTCGAGAGAAACCGTGCTGACCAGACTGTATATCTGACCCAGCGACTGAATCTTGATTTGTCGGGAAAGCAGCGCCCGTTTCAGCCCTTCCCAAGCATACGGCTGCATCAGCAACTTCATTGCGTCAATAATCAGATATCCACCATTGGCCTGATGCATGGCGCCAGATTTGATCAAAGTGAAATCTGTCTGCAGCGCACCCATGTGCACGGTATACTCAACAGCGCCAATCAGATTCGCATAATTGGGCAAATCGAGAAAAACCACGGGCACACCGCCGTCATGCTGGGTGTGATCAACGAGAATATTGACGTCATAGCGGCGGAATGCCGGCATTTTCATCAGCGGCACATGCATATGATCCGTCGTGTCTTCCTCGAGACGAAAGTTCTGCAGATTGTTGATTACATCCTGCTGCACCGCTTCCAGATAAGTCAGAATGACTTCATGACAGTGATATTTTGTTTTCAATTCATCAATCAGATGCCCCGAAGCAAACATGACGATCTGACGATTCAATTCCTTGATCTTATTACGCGCTTCCCGTTGCCACTGTGGCTGCATGCGCAGAATGGCTGTCAGCTTTTCTTCGAGCACATTAATGGTATTCTCGATCTGCTGCTGTTCTTCTTTGGGCAGCGCATCAAACTCCTTCGGTTTGATTACTTCGTTGTTTTTTACCGGCGCAAACGCAAATCCATGCGG
>JADZAR010000091.1 GCA_020852475.1 Nitrosomonas sp. | reverse complement strand
TTTCCGCCACGTTGATGAGCCTGACCAGCGGTTGACCGATCGCCGCATCGGGATGGTCGGGCTGATGATGATAACGAATGACCGCGATGATCTCCGGCGGCAACCCCCAATGCGCGGCAAGCCTTGCACCGATTTCTCCATGGCTCGCGCCCAGCAATGTCTGCTCGATTTCCAGCAAGGATGCTTCCTTGGATTCATTCAGTTTTTCATACAGCATATTGGAAAGATCCCTGGCAAGATAATTCAGCACGCTATACCCGATGTCATGCAACAAACCCGCCAGAAAAATGCGATCTTCCTGCGGCCTGTTGCGTGCGGGCATATGTCTGGCGATCGTCCGCATGACGCTCGCGATAGCGATACTGTGCGACCACAAATCGGTCGAATTGAATTTACCCTCCGGTGGCTTGGCAAATGCCGTGATGGTCGCCATGCCGATGGCGATGGATTTGACTTGCACCAGTCCCAGCCGCATGGTTGCGTCACTGATCGAAGTAATCATTCCTGGCGCGCCAAACAGCGAAGCATTCGATAAGCCTATGACACGCGCGGAAATTTGTGGATCCTGTGCAATCAGTTTCAGTAACTGCGCCTCACCCTTATCGGTGTTGAGCGGCAATGCGAGCATTTTCTGCGCAATGACCGGCATTGCCGGCAATTCATCAATCCGCTCAAGCACCCGCTGAAAATCCGCACTGCCAGCGATTACGCCTGATTGCCGCGCGTGCTCCACATCTGTTAATACCATTCCGCTCATGTTGATAACCTATAGTCCAAATTAAAAAGCAATCGAATAGTGTCCGCCACCCTAAAAAACGTCGAGAGGCCGTTTGCCCCGGATAGCTTCTGGATACCTTGCAACATGCTGTTCATTATAGGAAGTTCTGATTGACGCCAATGGCTGAATAGCAACATAAAAAGTGATCATTTCGGAAAATTTTGACAGCCGCGCCTGACAGCCATTTGATGACGAATTGAGGTTCAACAGATTGATTCTGCTGGTTGGTGATTTCCGGGGTGTTATGTTTAAAGTTGATGTATGATGTTAAACCAAGAGTTTGTCGGACATAAGACCAATCTACTGCGCCAATGGGATAACGGCTCATATTTCCTCGATTTTTCGTTACATAGTCTTGCTATGCGTCTCAAAATTGAGAAAATCTGCATTCGCTCTCCCACTCGGCTCGCTACGATTGCTTAAGTCCGACAGCCTCCTGGAAACATCCTTAATGATTCATCGCAGCTCAAAATACGTCTTTATAAAACCTCTCATTTTAAAGAAAGGAGTCGCTATGCAAAAACGGTGGATGCAAGACGCTTATTATTTTTTCGTCGCGGCAGCAGGCTTACTCGGCAGCACAGTCAGCGTGTCCGCGGATATTCAACCACATTGCGCTTATTTGCCGATCGATATCAATCAATACGGCAAGCAGCCCTTCCGGAATCCACCCGATATCCGGGCGCAGAACGGCAGTCTTGACACCACCATGACCGTGCAATACACCGATGCCGCAACCACGACACTCGGCGGCTGTCCGCTGAAGCTGCGCACTTACAACGGCCAGCTGGTCGGGCCGACATTGCGCGTCGGCCAGGGTGATGTGATCAATCTGATGCTGAAAAACCGGCTGCCCGTGGAAACGCCAAATGAAATCCAGGCGCAGTTCGAGCAGGAAAACCAGAATGCCTATCTCGACACCACGCCTGCGTCATTCAACACCACCAATATGCATTATCACGGCATGCACGTGTCGCCTGTCGGCAACAGCGACAATGTGCTGCTGGCGATTCCGCCGCAAAGCGATTTACGCTATGAAGTGAAAGTACCGGCGGATCATCCGGTCGGTTCCTACTGGTATCACGCGCATGCGCATGGCTCGACGGCGATTCAGGTAGGCAGCGGCATGGCGGGCGCGCTGATCGTCGAAGACGATCCGGAAACCATACCCGCGGCGCTGAAAGCGGCCAACACCAATGAAAAAATCTTTGTCCTGCAAACCATTCTGTACGATCAGGAAGGCGAACTCAATAACATCACCAGCCTGTTCCCCGGCCCATCCAATCCGACACCGGAAAACTGCAACGCTCAAGGCGCGATGGATACCTGGCACTGTTCGCGCCGCCATATCACCATCAACGGGCAGATCGTGCCGATCATCACCATGAAGCGCGGCGAAGTGCAGCGCTGGCGGCTGATCGACACCGCATTCCGTGAATCGATTTTCTTTGCCGTCGCGGGACACGACCTGCATGAAATCGCGCTGGACGGCAATTATCTGGGCCGCGTCGATACCTGGAAAGCCGGTACGCCGATCGAACTGCAATCCGGCTACCGCAGCGATGTGCTGATCAAGGCCAGTCAAAAACCCGGCGATTACCGTATTATCGATCAGGCCGCGTCAAGCAAAAAATCACTGCGCCAGATCAATGAGCCGGAAAATTTGCTCGCCATTTTGAGAATCACTGAAGAAACGGATGACATGGCGCTGCCGACCAGCGAAGAAATGGCGGCGCTCGCGCCATTCGGCGATCTTGATCTGCGCAAGGAAGCCGTGGGCGTGCAGGAGGTCGCCTTCAAGCTCGGCCAGGATGTCAAAGGTGAAAAAAACTATTTCCAGGTCAATTACCGCGCGTTCAATCCGAATCACGCACGCCAGCTTGAACTCGGCGCAGTAGACATGTGGTCGCTGACCACGGTCGGCGATCCGGCGGCCATTCCGAATCCCATACCGCCGACACCGCATGTATTTCATATTCACGTCAATCCGTTCCAGTGGGAACGCACCGGCCCGGACGGCAAGCCGCAGCTGGTCTGGAAAGATACGCTGCTGGTGCAGGGACCGGCGGTAACCAGTGTCTACACGCAATACCGCGATTATATCGGGCAGTATGTCCTGCATTGCCATATCCTGGATCATGAAGATCTGGGCATGATGGAAGTGCTCGACGTGGTGAACACGCCGATCGCGCACGCGCACTGATTGAACAAGCGGGAGGAACCATGAATGCCAAACAGAAGCTGTCGCGCTTTCAGCGCGTGCAGCAGATACTCGATGACGCGCAGGGCAAGTGTATCCCGGATTATCAGGGACTCGGCGCTTTCTGGCGGGATTTGAATACGTTCAAATCAGCCGAACTGTACGGGCAACGGCTGATCGCGCCCGAATCAGCGCAATCCGAACAGCAATCCGGTAATTCCGGCGGCAGGCGTTGCTGCGGTGGTGGTGGCGACAGCGCTTCTCTGGATACGGATGAATCCGCATTGAATCAGGCACTGCTGACCAGCGGCAGCAATCAGCCGGTTGGCGATTGCTGGCCGACCGGCGGCAGAAATCCCGCCAGAATCACCGCGAGCGGTATTGCGGACAAAGGTGATGAGATCGCATCTTCGGCATCATCGCGCAGCGACCGGTCGGGATTGATCAAAGGACTGCGCGACCAGTTTCCATTCGACGGCACGCAGTTTCCGCCGCTGCTGTGGCAGGCGCAGAAACCGGTCAGCCCGGCCGATATCGCTTTCATCGCCGCGTGGATCGACGACGGCTGCCCGGAAACGGATGATGCCGATAGCCGTGTAAAGTCGGATAACGTTGTTCTGGCACACGACGGCGCGGTTTTATCAAGCGCAACCCTGCGCGCACTGGCCAGAGGTGATACGCTGCATACCGTGTCGAAACAGCACAGCAGCGAAATCAGCAACGCGGTGCAGGGTCTCCAGGCGAGAAAAGAAGTCAGCACGCTGTCCGCGCAGGAACTTGCGCTGCTGCGCGAGGCGCTGGCCTGCATGTACACCTACGATCCGCACATTTTTGATGAACGCAGTTTCAACTACTGGGCGCGCATTCACACCGATTCCTGCCAGCACGGCTGGGAACAGTTTCTGCCGTGGCACCGCCTGTATCTGTATTTTTTCGAACAGACGCTGCAGGATTACGATGCGCGCATCACACTGCCCTACTGGTCGTGGAGCGATTACGCCGACGTCAACCGCAAAACTTATGATACCGAACAGCTCGACATCGGCGTGCTGCCGGATGCGTACGGCTGTTTTCTGGACAGCACCGGACTTGCCACGCTGAAGGACAGCCGATTGTTCACCGACACCGAACTCGCCAATCTCGCCCGATTACAGAAGGCAGGGACGGTGTTCAATTCCGGTCTACGCTTTCTCAAAGCGGCAAAAATTGACTATGCACTGCAACTGCGCGAAGGCAAAGCCGTCTGGTCCGATAAAGTGGCGGCGATCTATGGCGAACTGCGCCGCGCCAATCCACTGTGGTTTCCGAACCGCTGGCCGGGCTCCATCGGCGCCGCAACGCATTACCCGACTGCCGCGGATGTGCAGCTGCTGCTGTCATCGAAAAACTGGAACCAGTTCGGCGGCGGCCCCGAGTACGATCACCATTTCGGCTGGCTGGAAGAAATGCACAACGGCATGCACAATTTTTCCGGCGGCCAGAATCCGGTCTTTCTTGCGGCGAACAAAGCCATCGGCATCGACACCCCCGATCCCCAGAACATCTACAACCCGAATTACGGTTACATGACCGATAACCGCGTGACGGCGTTTGATCCGGTTTTCTGGGCGCATCATTCGAATGTTGACCGGTTGTGGGCCGTCTGGCAGGAATTGAATCCGGGTCTCGATCCCGAAGATCTGAACGGCGCGCTGCCGCCGTGGTCGATGAATGTCAGCGATACGCTCAGCACACGCAAGCTTGGCTATGAATATCTGCGCGACACCTATCACTATCCGGTGTATGTGCAACAGGGGCTGGTGCGATTCAACGCCGAAAAAGCCGGTGTAAAACCGCAGGTGCTCGATACGCACCGCAAGGCGGAAATCCGCTTGCACCGCATGCATGTCGCCAATCTGTTCAATGCCATCATTCGCGTATTTCTGAATGCGCCTGACGCCACAGTCGAGACGCCGATAGACAATAATCCGCATTATGTCGGGCAGGTAACGACGTTTCATGGTTCATGTTACGGCGGCCCCGGCCATTGCGACAAACCATTGCCTAAAACACGCCGTTTCGACCAGCGCCCTTTAAATCATCACGAACCGCGCAACTTCCGTATTGATGCGACCGATGCGGTGCAGCGCATGCTGGCGCTTGGCGAGAACGATATCAGTGTGCATCTGGTGGTGATGGGACTCGACGGCAAGCCGATCGATGATGCGGTGTTTATCGACGGCGTTTCGCTTAATTTCATGGATTAGACCTGGAGCAGATCAACATGCAAACGTTTAAGATTCATCCGGCCATTGGCTGCGCGCGTATCGGCAACAGCGAGGAATTTTATCTGGCCCCTGAGCAGACCGGCGCGCTGCCGATCGAATGCGACGCGCAGGGACGTGAAATCACCGATCAGAACGGCGCACCGGTGCGCGTCAGTCAGTTCAAGGAATCCGGCAATCCGGGACGCATCAAGCGCCAGGCTGCGCGCTTTCGCATCTTCGTGTATGACGAAAACCAGCTGGACAGCAGGCGTGAATTGAAAATCGGCGACAAGTATCAATTTCAGCTGAATACGTCGACAACCGGGCCGCAGCTGGTCGAAGGCACAGTGGTCGATATTGCATGGACGGTTCATCTGGCGAATAAAAAAGCGTCGTGGTACGCGTTCAGCGAAAACGACGGCATGCACGGTTATGGCCCGGATCATCCGCTGCGCAACCCCGAAGTCACGCAACCGGACCGGCGGCGGCAGCTGATCATCGATCCCGGCCCGCGCACGGTTTCCGGTGATAATGACAGGGCATCGTTTGCAAAAAACGATGGCAGCGCCTATCCGCAGAGTTTTCCGCCCGAAGCTATTCAGCCATACAGTATCACGACACTTGGCGAAATAATGACCAACGAAGATGGCGCGCAACATCGGCGTCTGATCGTACTCGGCGGTTACGGCCGTTCCGGGTACCAAGGCGCGGACGGCAATACGATACCGGTGATCAGCAGTTACGCCAACAACGATGGCTGGTATGACGATGTCGCCGATGGCCCGGTGCGCGCACAGATCAAATACAGTTATATCCAGCGCTACACCGATGCAACCGGCAAACCGGTGCGCAAAAAACAGTTTGCGTTTTATGACGTGGATGCCCCCGCCTGGCTGCTGGTCGGCTATCCGTCATATGCACCGGAAATCGAGGACATGATCACCATGGACGAAGCGATTTACGATTTGTCGGTGCGTCATTTCGCTTTTGATCCGGCGGTATACGGCACAGCCCCTTTCGACCGCCGGAGCAATCAGCCGGAAACTGCGACGGACTGGGCAGTGTGGCGCAACAACGCCGGGTACAATCCCGATTATTATCCGCGCTTCTTCCGCGATATCTGGCCGATCTTCAAGCGGCCGGATGTTTACCGTTATACGCTGGATTTCGACATGTTTACCGGCGGCGATCCGCACAACACCGGTACAGGCGGTAATCTGAGCAAAACAGTATTGTCGCAGCCACCCAAAAATGGCATTGATCCCAACCGGCAGCATCGCGCGTTTATCTATGCGATCATGCGCAAGCAGGGACAGGAAAATCTTTATACTGCCGGTGACTTGAACAAACACGACCGTAATGCTGTCACCGGGCCGCGTCTGATGCCGATGCTGAACGGCAACAATCCGATAGACAACACCACACCGGACAAATTTCTACGCATGACCGACACACAGCTGTTTTTCCTCAAGCAATGGCGGGACGGCAAATTTATCAATGAATGCGATGAATGGGCGGAAGGCAATGCTTCGTGCGAAAATCCCTGGGCCGGTTTGCCGGAAACCGGCGGCGCAATTGACCGCGGCGTGCTGGGCAATGTGCTCGGCGGCGCGTTCTGCCCCGGCGCCGAAGTCGGCTGGATCATGCTCAATCCGGCGATCTACAGCGCGCCCTACCGCATCCGCCAGGCTGCCTATACTGCCGGCGGACTCAGCATTCCAGCACCGATCGCCGCAAAAGACGGCAGTCAGGCGGATGATATTGCCCGTGGCATGGAACCGGGTGATCTGACCAAATACATGGGACTGCCGTGGCAGGCGGATTTTCACGAATGTACCGATCAGAACATCAACGTCACCTACGAACTGTGGAACGTTATTTATCCCGGCAGCACCGGCGATCCGGTCAAGCAGAATATCGCCTATAACATACCCTGGTGGCCCGGTCACCGGCCGATGGTGGTGCAGAAAGCCAGCGGCGGTCAGTATTACTGGGCATCGGGCATTCCCGATAATTACGCGGGCGGCGTGCAGATGGTACGCGACTGGGTGAATCTCGGTTTTGTCAAATTCGATCCCAATGGCGGCAATCCGGGTTATTATCAGGTCGAGCGCAACGATCAGGCGCTTGGACCGCAATTACAGCCCGGGCAGGGAACGCTGGGCGGCGCAATCACGGAGGAGGAAACAGGCAATGACTGATGCTGCAAATGGTGTGCCGTCTATTCTGACGGGTATATGGACTTACCGGAGCTTTCTGAGCAATCCCGATGTCAACGCCGACTTTGATACGCTTGAATTCGGCCGCGGCAATATCCGTATCGACCCGGGATCACTGCAAACTTTCTCCGGTTTGATCTATGGGCTCGGCTGGGAATTAAAACTGAAAGGGTCGATTGCCTATGGCAATCCGTTTAATGTTCGGTTTCAGGGCGTCGGCATCGTCGGCGGCGCGCAGTGGATTTACGATTATCAGGGCTATCTGATTCCGGACTGGCCTAACAGCATTGATCAGCGACCTGCGCTGGTCGGCTCGATTGTTCGCACGATTCCCCACCCAACCGGCCCCAACGGAAAATCCACTGCTCCGGCAGGTGTGGTGGCGCAATGGATTGCCGTCAAACAGGACGAAGACCGCTGATTCAATGCGCCAGTGCTTCGATGTCATCATTATCGGGGCCGGCATTGCAGGCTGCGCAACAGCCCTGGCGCTGCGCCAGCAACACCCCCATCTCTCGGTATTATTGCTGGAGCGCGGAAACAACACGCCGCAGCCTTTCCGGATCGGTGAAACATTGCCGCCGCAGGCGATGGCGCTGTTCCAGCAACTGGATTTGCTGGCGCAGTTCCGCCTGCGCGGCGATCTGGTTTCATTAGGAAACCGTTCCGCCTGGGGCAGTTCGCAACTCAGCGAAAATCTGTTTCTGTATTCCTGCTACGGTCACGGCTGGCACATTGACCGTGCATCATTTGACAGCTGGATGGCGCAACAAGCCGAACACGCTGGCGCGACCATTCTTCATGACGCCACGATAACCGGCGCACCGGTATATGACCGACAGCACTGGCATCTGAGCATTCAGCATAACGATCATGCAACGCGCAGCATTGAAGCACCGGTTATTGTCGATGCGAGCGGCATGACCGCATTTCTCAGTCGCGGCCAGCATGTCAACAGGGTTTCGCACGACAAACTGATCGGCATTTTCCGCTACTACCAGAACAGCGACGCCAGCACCGGGGATACAGGCAATGCAGACGGTGACAGTTATACCCTGGTGGAAAGCTGTCCATACGGCTGGTGGTATTCCGCCGGATTGCCGCATGGCCGGCGGGTAATAGCGCTGATGACGGACAGCGACCTGGCGCGCACTGAGAACCTGTTGCAAGAAGCCATCTGGCGTGACGCCTTACTCAGTACACAGCACACCTGCACACGATTTGCACATGCCGAACCACTCACATCACTGCACATCAAACCGGCGCACACTCAGCAACTCGAACGACCCTGCGGCCAGGGCTGGTATGCCGTGGGGGATGCAGCGTCGACTTTTGATCCACTGTCATCGCTAGGCATGTATAAGGCGCTGCGCCACGGACTGCTGGCTTCCTACGCAATCCGGGACGATCTACTGAATAAAACCGGAGCGCGCGAAAAGTATCAGCATATACTCAATGAAGAATTCAGGCATTATCAGCACATGCACCGGCAGTATTATTCGCTTGAACAACGCTTTGCGAATGCACCGTTCTGGCAGCGGCGGCAACATACAGCCGCTTCATCCGACTCTTCCCGGAATATTTATGACGCTGTCATGGATAATGGTTTTCCCTAGAGAAATACCATAGTTTCCCTAATATGTTTCTCAAGATTGACTGACATAAGATATCCGCTGGTTGACTTATCCGGCACATATATTATGAAAACAGGAAATTTTATTGCAATTTCATCTATTCCCGCACTGTTGATCACCTATCTTGCAATGCATGCTTCAATTTTCTTTCACCCTAATGAATCTGGATTCAGTCATGGAACACTCGCGCGTCAATATGAAAACTTAACCAGAGAAGTGCAGGACAAAATACATGAGCAGGTCAATATTGTAGAGTCATTAAACAATAAGCCGCATCACTTCAGTTTCTTCGAGAAGAATGAGCAAAATATCAAAAATTATGCCTATAGAGAAATTCAGCGTTTTGAACAAACAGTAGCTGAATATTCAGATAGAGCCGCTTATCACCACGCCTTGGCGACAAAACAGAAGAATATTTTCGGTTGCCTGGTGGCGGTTCTGATCATCATCAGATTGCCACTTTCATATGTAATCTAAAGCTTTACCTCGGAAAAAAGATCTTTATAAACCCGGCGGCTCAAACATCGCTATCGATTCCACATGCGCGGTATGCGGAAACATGTTGACGACACCCGCAGCCCGCAGCTGCCAGCCGCCTTGATGCACCAGTACCGCGGTATCACGCGCCAGTGTTTCGGGATTGCACGAAACATACACCAGGCGTTTGGGCGGCACTCGGGTATCGGCGAGCGCCTGCACGACTGCCAGAGCACCAGCACGCGGCGGATCAATCAGCACACGGTTTATCCGATTTTTGTTATCCGTATCCAGTGATTCAGCGCCATACGTATCCACCAGCCATATCCAGTCCTCCGCACGCCAGTCAAACAGATCCCGTGCAGTAAACACTGTGCGCCGCGCCAAATCGTTATGCAGAGCGGCCTCCTCAGCGCGCGCGACCAGCCCGGCGGAACCTTCCAGACCGATAACCCGCCGCGCGCGGGTTGCCAGCGGCAGCGTAAAATTGCCCAATCCGCAGAAAAAATCAACCACGACATCACCCGGCGCCGGCGCCAGCAACTCAACGGCGCGACCGACCAGTATGGTATTCAATTGATGATTGACCTGGGTAAACTCCGTCGGCGCGAACGGCAGGGTGACGTCAAATTCGGGCAAAGACAGCGACAGTACATCGGCATTGCCATCCAGCGGCGCGACTGTCTCGGGTCCGCCGGGTTGCAGCCACACCGACACATTATGCGTGCGGCCAAAACGTAACAGCGCTTCACGATCATCTTGATTGGGCGGATCCAGCACGCGCATCACCAGCACAATGGCCTGATCACCCACCGCCACCTCGACTTGCGGTAGTCGCTCGCGAATCGACAGCCCTGAGATCAATGTCCGCAGCGGCATCAAGAGATCGGACACAGGTTCAGCTAGTATCGCGCACGACTGCATGTCGGCGACAAAGCCGCGAACGCGCTCATGAAAGCCGACCAGCACTTCGTCTCTGCACCGTACATAGCGTACCGAGAGCCGGGCGCGATGGCGATACCCCCAAATCGGACCATCAATAGGCGGCAACAGCACTTGAGGACGAACTTTGGCGATCTGCCACAACATCGATTCCAGCACCTGCTGTTTGGCGGTTAATTGCGCGGTTGCATCAAGGTGTTGCAAACCGCAACCGCCGCATGCGCCTTTAAAGAAACCAAAGTGCACACATCGCGGCGCTACTCTGTCGGGACTCGGATGCAACAGCGTTTCAAGCTGCCCCACTTCCCGGTGCTGTTTAGATTTTATGCGCGAATAACGCACCTGCTCTCCCGGCAATGCGCCTGCGATAAAGACCTTGCTGTCTTCACGTTGCCCCACGCCCCGGCCATCGAGATTCAGCGATTCGATTTCTATTTCAAAAAATTCATCCATAACTCAACTATTCGGTTATTCCGGCAATTCGTTCTCAACCAGTTTGACCCAATAGGCGGCGCCAAGCGGTAAAATTTCATCATTGAAATCATAATGCGGATTATGCAGTAGACAATTGCCATCCGCACTGCCATTGCCTATCCACAGGTAGCAGCCGGGTTTTTTTTGCAGCATAAAGGCAAAATCTTCAGCACCCATGCTGGGCATTGGATCTGTATCAACGCAGCCATGGCCAGCAACAGCAGTTGCGGCCCGGATGGCGCTGGCGGTTTCATCCGGACTGTTGACCGTGACCGGATAGCCGGGATTCTCGGGATTAAAGCGAATATCTGCCCGGATATTGAAACTCTGCGCAACGGATTGAGCGAGGTAATCGATATTGTGTTCCAGCTGCCCACGAACGGAATCCTTGAAGCAGCGGAATGTGCCGCGCACCACCGCAGATGCAGGTAGTGCATTCCAGGTACTGCCGCCATGGATCTGTGTGACACTGAGCACTGCAGAATCAACGGGATCAATCCGGCGGCTGACGATGGTCTGCAATTGCGCCACCAGATGCGCTGCCGCAACCAGTACATCACTGCCCAGGTGTGGCATGGCGGCATGAGTGGCCTGACCGTTGAGGGTAATCTCGAAGCAATCAAAAGACGCCATCATGGGACCAGTTCTAACGGCGAAGTGACCGACGGGAAAATCGGGAAAGTTATGCATGCCGAACACCCGCTGCGCCGGAAATTGTTCAAATAATCCCTCGCTAATCATTTGATGCGCACCTGCTCTGCCCTCTTCCGCCGGCTGGAAAATAAAATAAACCGTCCCGTTAAAACGACCGTGACTGGCGAGAAAGCAAGCCGCACCCAATAACATCGCGGTGTGTCCGTCATGACCGCAGGCGTGCATTTTGCCGTGGTGACGCGATGCATAGTCAAACTGGTTCTGTTCCTGAATATACAGCGCATCCATATCCGCGCGCAAAGCCAGACTGTTGGTACTGTTTCCGCGACGCAGCACGCCGACCACGCCGGTACTGGCCAGTCCCTGATGCACTTCGACCCCTACTTGCCGCAACTGATCGACAATCAGACGGGCTGTCGCAGTTTCTTCAAAGGCAGTTTCCGGATACTGGTGTATTTGTCTGCGCCATCGGCGCATGTCGTCATGTAAGGCGACAATTTCTGGATCTATCTTCATGATTTAGAGAATTTCTGGCACAGTTCAGGCATCCGCTACCGACCTTGGGCGCCGGTTTTCATCGATCGCCACGTAAGTCAACACAGCTTCGGTCACTTTAATGCAAAGCTCTTCGCGGCCTTCACGCACGCCGCGCTGCGCGTAAACGACCACATCGACAGTGATCGACGTACGCCCCACCCGGATAATATCGGCGTAGAAACTCACCAGGTCGCCCACCAATACGGGCTGCTTGAATACAAAAGAGTTAACCGCAACCGTTGCAACACGTCCACGCGACCGGCGAATCGCCGGAATACTGCCGGCCATATCTACCTGCGCCATGATCCACCCGCCAAAAATGTCCCCGGCATAATTGGTATCCGATGGCATGGGCACCATGCGCAACACGGGTTGCCCTTCCGGTAAAGGAACATGCAATTCAAAATCATTTATCACATTCATCACCCTGTATTTATACCTGCAAATAAATTGTCACTGCCACGGGATAATTTGCTTTCCTTAAGTATCTTTCCAAAACATCACAACGTCTTTATGAGAGGATAACCATTTGTTCAAAAATATCATTGCGAAAAATGGATATATATTGTTAAATATCAAGGAATCATCTGATGGAAAAATTATTATTATAATGCATGAGGTTATACTTAAAAGAGGCTCCACAGATAATCTGTGAAGTTAAAATGCGGATCTTGCTAACATCATCTTTCATTATACTTATTGCGCTTCAGAATTGGGCATTGATCAGCATTTTATTCTGCAAGGCGAAAGGCCATAAAAAGACCGCGGTTTTTTATGCGAAGAATAGTTATTCTTTTTTGCAAAATAAATTGTCAGAACATGAATTTACAAAAAATGCGAGCAGAGTCACAAGATATTACAAAAATCAGTTTATGTTTGATTTATTCCGAATGTCGCTGCATATTCAGTTCTGTACTTGCATAACGCGTTGAATTGCCATACATGCAGCCATGAGTCACATCAAAAAGACCAAATCCCAGCTACTTGAAGAAATAAAGCAATTGCGTTCCGAGCTTGCCGATGTCAAGCTGGCGACGGAGAAACGCGCAAGAGAGTTGCATATCAGTGAGGAACGGTTTTCTCTGGCGATGCGCGGCGCAAATGATGGACTCTGGGACTGGAATCTTGAAACGGATGAAGTTTACTATTCACCGCGCTGGAAAAATATGCTGGGCTACAAGGAAAGTGAGCTGGAAAACACATTGCACACATGGGCGCATCTGGTACATGCGGATGACAAAGACATCGTATTGAAAAAAGTACAAGATTATCTGGAGGGACGGATACATTCATTTGAAACCGAAATGCGCATGCGTCATAAGAAAGGTCACCAAATTTTCGTTTTATCGCGGGCATTTCTGGTAATACGTGAGTCGGATGGCAAGCCGACTCGGCTTGTCGGAACGCATGTCGATATTACCGAGCGAAAAAATGCGGAAGTTTTTGATGATCAACACAATAAAATTCTTGAAATGATTGCAATCGGCCGCCCCGCATCCGAAATATACGATGCGATCGCATTAATGTACGAAACTCGCAATCCGGGTTTGCGGTGTTCAATGCTTGAACTCAATGACAACAAACTATTGCACTGCGGTGCGCCAAGTTTACCCAAGGAATATTGCGACGCAGTACACGGCTTGAAAAACGGGCCGAGTGTCGGTTCATGTGGGACCTCGACTTATACCGGACAACGGGTGCTTGTTGAAAATATAGAAACAGATCCAAAGTGGGAAAAAATTAAACATCTAGCGCTTCCACACGGTATGCGCTGCTGCTGGTCGGAACCTATCCGCAACTCCAGCGGTCGGGTTTTAGGGGCATTTGGCATGTATTTCGATTATCCCGCACTACCAAATGAATCACAGCTCAATGATCTTATTTCTGCAGCTAGACTCGCGGGTATTGTCATGGAAAGAGATCAGATTCAGAAGCACTTGTATGAATTAGCCTATATTGACCCTTTAACCGGGCTTGCCAATCGCGCCTGTTTTTTTCAGCATATTGAGCAAATTATCCAATCAACAGCGCAACACAATCGACGTCAGGCACTGATTTATATCGACCTGAACGACTTCAAGGGATTTAATGATAGTCTTGGGCACGAAGCGGGTGATTTGCTCCTTAAAAATATTTCTGAGCGTCTGGTAAATGTGTGCTGTGAGTCTGATTATATCGCACGCCTCGGTGGCGATGAATTCTGCATTTTCCTTACCGAACGAGAAGAAAATGATGCGGCCAGCGTTGCAAAGCGCTGCCTCGACACAATAACGCAACCGATTAAAATATATTCACGAAAACTGATACCCGCCTGTAATATCGGCATCGCTTATTACCCTGATGATGGCAAGAACTTATCAGCGTTATTAAAGGCAGGAGAAACTTCGCTTTATACGGCAAAGAAATCAGGCGTAAATCAGTATGCTTTCTATAATGTTGATCTTACCCACCAAGCCGAGTATCGTTTCCAAGTCGAGCAAAACTTGCGGGAAGCAATTGAAAAACAGCAACTATCGCTGGTTTACCAACCTCAGATTAAAATAGATACAGGAGAAATTCTTGGCGTTGAAATTTTGTCACGATGGTTTCATCCGCAGTTGGGTCAAATCCCGCCCATTGATTTTATCGCTACAGCAGAAAGAATCGGCATGATCAAGCCGCTCACCGAATGGGCCATAAGAACAGCATGTTATCAGCTGGTTGCTTGGAAGAAAGGTGGCTTTCTGGTTCCACGTATCGCGGTTAATATATCACCAACTCTTTTCCTTGATAAAGAGCTTGTATCACTGATTAAATATATCATTACTGAGACAGGTATTGCTTCATCCGAATTGGAATTAGAGGTAACAGAAGGTGTTGTTCAAACCGATCCACGAAATCTCTCGATTTTCCAGGATTTGAAAGATCTTGGTGTATTACTGACGATTGATGATTTTGGAACCGGCTATTCTTCTTTTGCATCACTCAAACATCTGAAGGTGGATTTTCTGAAAATTGACAAATATTTCGTGGACGATATGCTTGTCAATGAAAAAGCATTGACGCTGGTCAGCTCAATGATAGAAATGGGTCATAAATTAGGATATGGCATAATTGCCGAAGGCGTTGAGACAATAGAACAGCTTAATATCCTTAAGAATCTTGGTTGTGAAACAGTACAGGGTTATCTGTTCAGCAAACCGGTCAGCGCCGGTAAGATTTCAAAATTGCTTAACCCCGCCTCCGCAGAAATACCAGTCTTCCATCCAAGATCGTTGGGTTATTCTGCATAATACGAATGACAATAATGCGAAAAGGATAAGTTTATATAACGATTCGTACCGTTTATTAACGCCGCAGACTCATTACTGTCCAATCATTTTCTTCAGCGTGTTTTTTCAGCACCGAATCTGGATCAACCGCCACCGGATGCGTAACTTTACTGAGCAATGGGAGATCATTCAAAGAATCACTGTAAAACCAGCTTTGCAGGAAAGACAGCCAGGTCAGATTATGCTGGTCTAACCAAGCTTCCAATCGTTCTATTTTCCCCTCTCTAAAACACGGTGTACCGACAATTTTTCCGGTAAATTCACCGTTCTTTATTTCTGGCTCTGTTGCAATCAGATTATTAACACCGAGGATCCGTGCTATTGGCGCTGTTACGAAACTGTTTGTTGCCGTAATGATTATGCACAAATCACCATCAAGCATATGACTCTCAATCAGTTTTCGCGTGCCCGGCGCAATTAAAGGTACTATTTTTTTTGCCAGGAACTCACTTCGCCAGGACTCCAGCTGAGTTCTTGGATGCCGCGATAGCGGTTTAAGTTGAAAATCGAGAAATTCATGGATATCAAGCGTGCCTGCCTTATATTGCTCATAGAATTCCAGATTACGTGCTTCATGTAATTCGCGATCAAGTGCTTTTTTTTCAATCAAAAATTGTGCCCACTCAAAATCACTATCACCCGCTATTAAAGTATTGTCCAGATCAAATAAAGCTAATTTCATGATATACCCTGATATTTTAATTCTTCCGGAATAATTCTCTCAACAAATGGAGCGTAACTTTACGCTGATGAATCAAAGAATATTTATCCAACTCGTCTAATTTCATTATTAATGAGTGCAAATCCCGTTTGCTGCGCCGCAATAAATATTGGCAAATATGCGATTCCAATGCAAAACCGCGTTCAAACGCATGTCTTTGCAAGGCTTCAATCTTTTCTTGTTCTGTGAGTTCATGTATCTGGTAGACCAATCCCCAGCACAAACGCGTCACCAGATCGCGCCGCATATTCAGTTGCGAAGGCGCTACACTACCGCTTACTATGAGCAAAGTAAATTCTCTATCACGTAGCTGATTATAAATATTGAATAATTTCAATTGCGCGCATTCATTTAGATGCTCAACATTATCAATTGCCAGACAGTCTAAATCATCGCTGATATCAAAATCTGCAGGCAATTCTCCTGGAAAATAATAGGCAAGTTTCTGTCTATTAATAAAATGCTCAACCATTCCTTGTAGCAAATGACTTTTACCACATCCAGAGCCGCCCCAGACATAAAAAAATCTTTCATTGTTTTTATTTTTAAGCGTTTTACTGACCATCGCCATCAACTCACGATTGCGACCTGGAATGAAGTTTTGTAACGAAGGGGCGGCAACTGGAAGAATATCCAGAATTTGCTGTGTCATGAATAGGTTATAAAATTCTGCTGCCAGTTATAAACAGGTTGCATAAGGCGTTTTGATTTTCTACTGCCACCCATTACTCTTATCGATACCTTTAGGTAACCAAGTAACAACGAGAAAAATAGATGCAGTTTATCGTCGACATATAAGAAAACATTATTTTTGGGACAACAACTCACTGTGAAAATATCTTTACCAGCAACTTTTTTAACTATAGTTTATAAAGATTACTCTCTAAATAACTACGCTGTATATATCGCAGCCAAACCAATATCACTGCACTTACCGGCAGTGCCAACAAGATTCCAAAGAAACCAAATAATTGACCAAATGCCAGCAAAGCAAAAATGACCATCACTGGATGCAGTCCAATTCGTTCTCCAACCAACCACGGCGTTATAACCATACCTTCAAGCAATTGACCAATAGCAAAGACGATCCATACCGGTATAACACCGGACCAGCCCTGAAACTGCATAAATGCAGCAAAAGTCGCGAGTGTTAATCCAACTATCATTCCTAAATAAGGAACAAATACAAGAATTCCCGCAATCAATCCTATTGGGAGTGCAAATTCAAGTCCGACTATCCACAATCCACTGATATAGCAGATGCTCATAATTAGAATCACTGACAACTGGCCACGCAGAAATTCAGCCAAAATTTTATCCGTCTCACGCGCTAAAATGCTAATGGATTTATGCCAATAACGAGGAATCATTGTATCAATCTGTTTTAGAATGAAATTCCAGTCTCTCAGCAAATAAAATAACACAACTGGCACTAATAAAAGATTTACAAAAAACTCAACAACAACCATTCCTCCGCTTGTCAAGGAAGGCAATATTTTTGCTGCCACTCCGCCTGCACTTTGCCAATGCGCAGAAATTCCCGCTTTTAGGACACTCATGTCCGGCTGAAAGTTAATTCCAAACCGGCTTTCAAACCACGGCACTATCTGATTCTTGATAGTCTCGAGGTAATAAGGCAATTTCTCGATCAGTCGACTTGCTTCTTTCTCAAACAAGGGCACCATGACAAGTATCAATGCTATTACCAATCCTATAAACATCAACATTACTATTACTACCCCAAAGGTTCTCGGTATTTTATGTTCTGACAGCCAGGATACCAACGGATTACAAATGTATGCAATCACAGCAGCCAATAGAAAAGGAGTCAGTATCGGACTGAGCAGATAAATCAATCCACATAAAACCAAAGCCAAAAAAAGCCACCATAATTTATGTAAATCGTCTTGTGTGTACTCGGTTTTATCGGGCATGCTTATATTCTGAAGCTCAGCTTATTACTCTGTTTATAGATAAATGCTAACTATTGAATCACTCAGGCTTTCTTACGAAGAACTTCTAGTCTGAATCAACTACGCAAACACCATCACATCACCAGTTGAACGAAGCTGTTATCATGTGCTTCCTCTTTCTGCTCGATTAATAATCAAACATGTTTGTTCTACCACCATCAGGAATATCTGATTCTTGTCGTTGCGGTGTGATGAAGATCATACATATCCGTAACAAAACATTTACCGATCTATTGCGAGTATTCAGCGGGAAATATGGAAGTATTTTTATGCCCCTATAGCACTCTATAGCAAACACATACTTATACTCTGTTAAACGATTAAATTTGGTAAATACGATACGATCGTCCGATATAAATGAATCAAGCCAGATGCGCTGAAGACTGCAAATCAAACAAACCGGAATCGTACAAATGTAACTCCAAAAGATAAATATCAGAGCTGCATAACTCAGAACTCTTGCCGGAAATACCATCAAAGTCCACGATAGTATTTTCCATAACAGGATTTACAACGTAGCGTATTCCACTTAGTCCAGTAACCTGAGCTAGTTGGATCAGTTATCCATTCCTGATTCGCAACCCTATTTCATCAAAATTGCACGACGAGGCACGACGCCATATGACTTTTGCCTTGTATAATCGATTAATCATTTCAACCAATTCATTACAATGATGTCATAAAATCTGGTACTGCCTTATAACATGTGCATTTCAATATTAATCTCCTATATGCTATCCAGCAGGAAACTGTCAAATATCGACTACTACCTCTCTCACAACTACAACCACATCATAGTTAGATAATTCATTGCATGGGTATATCTAAACAAAATTGTTATTTATACCTCAATGCGTAGTCATCGACACTAAAAAAAAGATACACCACTGTCGAAAGACAGTGGTGTATCAGCGTTGTTGCTTCTGTTATTTTACCTGTGCTGTTTCTTACAGTCTGGTAAAGACAGGAATTACCGCTCCAGCAATACTGTTAATGTAACGATTGCCTTCTTCATCCCATGTCATCAACAAACCACCA
>JADZAR010000090.1 GCA_020852475.1 Nitrosomonas sp. | reverse complement strand
TCGCCAGCCTGATAGCGGGGTAGCGTGACAACAGCCTGGTCAATTGCGCAGCAAGCTGTGACTTTGCTTTGATGCGGGTCATGTTTATACCGTGGATGAAAGCGCTTGATGTGTCAAAAGAGTAAGCAGTACAGCTGGTTGTATGTCAGTTAATTTGATTCTTCATGGTCTTGCCAGTGTCAATTTCCAGATTTCAATGTCACGTGATTAAATCGTTGTTGTATATCAGAATATGATTCCCAAGTTCTTTTGCAGTTATTGGTCACCAGAAATCTTGTCTGGCTCGACGGTACGGTATGGGTACTCCCGATGCCAGCGTCGGCTAGACGTTGTTAGATAGTGCCCCATCATTGCATGCGCGTAATCGCAGAAGGGTTCTCCATGCGCTCGTAGCATTATGCCCCATACGCTTTCTTTTTCTGGGCCAGAAGGTGTACGGTCAATTGTTTTCAGGTGAATGATGCGATCTCTCATGCCCTTTAGCAACTTGTATTGTTGCCATGATTTCTTGCCCTTCGGCGTTGTAACACCAAGAGCTCTAGGCAACACCAAGTGCAGCTTTTCATCCAAGTTGATGTTGCGTTCAATGTCTGGTTTCGCTAGAACGATTGATTTGCATTTCTTCTCGCTCTGGTACTCGAAGTCCGTGGGGATCGACTCATTAGCGAAGGCTTCAAGTGCTGTAAACGAAAAAACGACGTGTGAGGCGAATGCTTCGAAGTAATCGAACAGCTTGCTATGGTTAATCGGAATGCGTCCGTTCTGCCACTCATAGAACATGAGCGAGGGATCGATATCTTTGATTTGAAGGAAAGAGCGCCTCGCTGCACTAAGGAACAAAGCCGAGCTCGATGGTAAGCCGAAGTCTACTTGGTCTCGTTTTCCCAGTTTCTCGGTTTTCACTAATAACGCGAGGCCTGTATTGAATTTGTCGATGGCGTAGTACCTGCCATCATGTTTGGCCAGCAGTTCATCCTGTCTGTCAGTCATTCGAACTGGTTTCTAGTCTGTCGTCCAACGATTAGCTTAGCGGCGAAGCGTTAGCGGAGTCCGCTGGATCGTTTTGTTGGGCAGGCCCCATGGGCATGATTTTCCATCGCGCCTGAATAGTATCCGCAGAAAGGTCTGCGCCGCAGTCCCATTCAATAAAGTATTTGCCGTTGTGAATTCGTTCGAATTCGGTTCTGTCTTTCAGCGGCGCGAAAACTTCGGATTCAAGGTAAGGCTTTACGTCGAATAAACCTGCTGTTCCATCTTCGGCCCTGATATACAGCGTGTAATTATCTTTTGGAATTATCTCTACGATGTTCATTGGTCAAGTCCTCGAATGGGGAAGGGTTTCTTACCGTTCACAGCTAATTGCCAATCAGCGAGCAGATCATCCTGGTGTATTTCAATCCATGCGACGACCAGTTTGTGTTTCTTGGGCGGAAGCCCTCCGGCCAAGACAGCGCCATCGAGAATGGCGTATACGGCGACATACTCTTGATACTCGGCGTGGATATGCGGCATATTGTGCTTTTCCGTATCATGGAAAAACATTCGGATAAGAATGCCATAGAACATTGAAATTGCAGGCATTGCAACGATTTCTCCTGTTACTCCCAAGTAAAATCATACGTCAAAAATGATGCAATAGTTTGCGTCAAAAATGAAACCTGACTCGTCCGGTATCATTCTAGCAGACTTGTTTAGCGTTACAAAAATGAACGAGTCCATGAGTAATAATTTCCGGCGTTCAAGCTAGTTCCGAATGAGGTAGGGGTCAGGTCTTTCATTCATACTCCACCATGTTCCGCTCGCCTGATGCGCCGACTCACCGTAACATAATGGACAGTCTCCTGGGCGGAGAATTTGACTTTTTGTCCTATAACAATGTGACGTAGTATTGGGGTGCTGTTTTATTGGGAGCTGTATGCAAGAATGCGGGCAGTGTTCCCTCCAGCGAATCCAGATCCGCGCATCATTGATGGGCATGTAGTGCCCGATACAGTTTCCTTGCTTCTTCTTCCTTCAGCGCGTCATCAATTTCCCGGAGAACGCTTTGAAGGTTGACTGGTATATCAATATTTTCGAAGTGCCCGGTCAAAACACTGTCCGGATGGAGTTGTCCGCTTTGGTAGAGTGACCATATCTCCATACCATAGCGGGTCGTTAACAAATCAGGCGCAAACTGACCGAAATAAATTGCCAGGTTCTCGACATCGCGTAGCAGCATTTTGCACGCCTGGTTATTGGCGGCCGCGTCGATAGCTTGTGGCAAATCGATGATCACCGGCCCGCTGCTGTCCACCAGCACGTTATATTCAGACAAATCGCCGTGGATAATTCCCGCGCATAGCATGCGAACCACCTGCGTTATGAGTATGCGGTGATATTCGCGGGCTAACCCGGCAGTCAGCGCCAGTTCGCTGAGCCGCGGGGCGGCGTTGCCATTGCTGTCGGTCACCAGATCCATCAGTAATACGCCCTCATGAAAATAATGCGGCTTGGGCACGCGCACCCCCGCGGCAGCGAGCCGGTACAGGGCATCCACCTCGGCGCTTTGCCAGGATTCTTCCTGTGCTTTGCGTCCGTAGCGAGTGCCTTTCTCCATGGCGCGTGCGCGGCGGCTGTTTTTCACCTTGCGACCTTCGGTGTAATCCGTGTTTTGGCGGAAACTGCGTTTGTTGGCTTCTTTGTACACTTTGGCGCAACGTATCGCTTCACCGCAGCGAACCACATAAACCGAAGCTTCCTTGCCGCTCATTAATTGATGGATAACTTCATCGATAAAGCCATCCTGGATCAGGGGTTCAATTCTTTTTGGGGTTTTCATTGGTGTCAATACGACGCTTATATTTTGATAGTCATTTTAGTGAAGCACTGGTTAATTCACTGAACGAGCGAATCGCTTTGGTTTAGTTGAGACAAACGGGGTCCTGGTTGCGGCTGGGCAATGTCGTAAATTCCAGGAGTCTGTCGGACATAAGACTAATCTACTGCGCCAATGGGATAACGGCTCATATTTCCTCAATTTCTCGTTACATAGTCTTGCTATGCGCCTCAGAATTAAGAAAATCTGCGCTCGTTCTCCCACTCGGCTCGCTACGACTGCCTATGTCCGACAGACTCCTGACGGGTGAGAGTCCCGCCTTGGTAACTGCTCGCCACATGCCGAGTATCGAGCTTTGCAGATCATATGGTAACAGATGACGTGATGTGCAGGCGCGAAAACAGGCGGGGCGCAATGGTAACGGATGAAGCCGATCAAGCGGAAGTTAATTTAGAAGACGGATTCATAGGTTCAGGCGACAATCAGCTGGCAGAAGCTTTGATTCCGTAAGGCGGATGCCCAACGGGCGATCCGCCAAGCCAAAACCAGAATCAACATATCGTCCCAAACAATCATCACTTTCGTTCGGTAAAGCCATTCGAATGGAATGCTTCCATTTGGCGGAACGCCTCCGGCTTCCGCCTTACGCGGGTTGGGAAGGGTTTCTTGCCGTTCACAGCTAATTGTCAATCAGCAAGCAGATCATCCTGGTGTATCTCAATCCATGCGACGATCAGTTTGTATTTCTTAGGCGGAAGCGCTCCGGCTAAGACAGCGCTATTGAGAATGGCGTATACGGCTACATGCCCTTGATACTCGGCATAAGAATGCCATATGGGATTATACGTCCGAAATGATGCAATAGTTTGCGTCAAAAATGAAACCTGATACGTATAGTTACATGTTATTCCCTTAATTATTCTGGTAATACATTGGTTTAGATGCCACTCTAGCAAACTTGCTCGGCTTCGCAAACGAACTGAGCGAGTCCGCGAGCAATAATTTCCGGCTTTCAAATCCGTTCCGAAGTCATGGCATGCAGCACCGGACGATCAAAATTATCACGGAAAAATCGATCCAGGTGTTTCAATTCAGTGCAATTCCGTCACCGCAATACCATGCCGTGAACATTATTCCCGATGATCGACCATCGCAGATAATACTTGACGAAAAAGCCCGGGATGCGTTTTACTTGGGCTTCCTAAAATAATAATTATCGAGTATCTGACATGAGGAGCTAGGACTATGAAAAAACTCGTTATTATCGCACTGTGTATTTTTATTCCGGCTTATATCTATTTGATGATCCAGTATTTCTAAGTGCTTGTTCAGGATCGCGCTGAAGGGTGCACGGGCACGTTAAAAGTGCGTTGCATTCCCGGGTGAGGTCTTTGACAGATACTTTCTTCTTAAGAAAATACCGGCAACTGAAAAAAACGGTTGCCGGTGTTGGTGTAAAAGCCTTGTAGCTTAAACCGGTTAACAGGTTGTTCGCATTACTCGCCGCAATATGCGGTCACCTGAATTTCAATTTTCATACGGGGGTCGGACAAGCCGGCGGCGAGCATCATCGCCGATGGCCTGACCTCGCCGAAATATTTGCGCGTGACCGGAAAGCACTTGGGAAAGTCGTCAGCATTCGGCAGCACATAGGTTACACGCACGACATCCTTCAGGCTGCTGCCGGCTTCCTTCAATGCGGCTTCAATATTTTTGAAACACTGCTCGGCCTGTTCCACCAGATCGTCGGATATGGTCATGTTGCTGTAGTCGAATCCGGTCGTACCGGAAACCAATACCCAGTCACCCGCGCGGACTGCGCGGGAATAGCCGATTTCCTGTTCGAATGTTGATCCGGAACTGATCAGTTTGCGCGCCATGTTGTTTTCTCCTTGATAAACGTTGCAAAAAATTGCAACTATAATCCTAAAAACCTCAGTTGAGTGGGATTTAGAGTGCGTTGATTTTTATTTATGGCAAGGCGCAATGAGGCGTAATAACGTGTTATTACAACAAATTGCAACGTGGCCAGAATTAAAAAGCGGCGTGCTATAAATACCATAGTGTGATTCACTATCTGGATAAACTGGCATTGTCCAAGTTGCGCTATTTATTCATACTGTTAATCATTTCGGGTAACGGTCAACTGAGGTTTTTAGGATAATGGGATGCTGTGCGATTTCAAAGCGGATTGAACCAAAGAGGAGCTGACCGTCAATGGCGACGACATTATACTGGCATGATTACGAAACGACCGGCGTCGATCCGAAGCGCGACAGGCCGGTGCAGTTTGCCGGCGTGCGCACGGATGAAGCATTCAATGAAATCGGCGAGCCGCTGGTGATTTACTGCAAGCCGCCGCGTGACGTTCTGCCGCAGCCGATATCCTGTTTGATTACGGGGATTACGCCGCAGCAGGCGGATGAACAAGGTGTCACGGAAGCTGATTTTATCGGAAAAATCCACGCCGAACTGGTGCAGCCCAATACCTGCGGACTGGGTTACAACACGCTTCGTTTTGACGATGAAGTGACGCGCTACACGCTTTACCGCAATTTTTACGATCCTTACGCGCGTGAATGGCAAAATGGGAATTCCCGCTGGGATATCATTGATCTGGTGCGCATGACTTATGCTTTACGGCCTGAAGGTATTGAATGGCCGCGGCGTGCGACGGAAGGGATAGAGCTGGATGGGCAGAGTGAACGGAACGAACAGCCGAGCTTCCGGCTTGAGGATTTAACCGCTGCGAATGGCATCGCGCATGGGGCGGCGCACGATGCGTTGTCCGATGTGCGCGCGACGATCGGGCTGGCGCGCTTGCTGCATCAACGGCAACCACGACTCTACAGCTGGCTGTATCAATTGCGCAATAAACGGCGTGCGGCAGAGCTGCTCGATGTGTTCGGCTACACGCCAATCGTGCATACCTCACGCATGTATCCGGCCAGTACCGGTTGCACCACGCTGGTGATGCCGCTTGTCGCTGAGCCGGGCAATCCGAACAGCGTGCTGGTTTATGACTTGCGACACGATCCGGAGATGTTTCTGGACAAGGATATCGAGTCGCTGGGGCGATATCTGTTTACCCGCAATGCCGATTTGCCGGACGGGGAACAGCGTTTGCCGGTCAAGTCGGTAAAAATCAACAAATGCCCGGCACTGGCGCCGCGCAATACACTCAATGCAGAGGCTGTCGGGCGCATCGGCATTGATCCTGATATCTGTGAACGGCATTGGCGCAAACTCAAGGCCTATTGTGAAAAAACCGATTTTGCGCAGCGTGTGGCTTCAGCTTATACTGACAAAACATTCGAGCCAGTGGAGGATGTCGATCAGGCTTTGTATGACGGTTTTTTCGATAGCGCCGATACGCCGCTGCTGATGCAGATACGTCGCGCCGCGCCGCAAGCACTGGCTACGGCTCGTTTTGAGTTTCACGACTGGCGGTTGCCGGAATTGTTTTTCCGTTACCGTGCGCGAAACTGGCCGGAGACATTAACCGCCGATGAACATGAACGCTGGCGGCAATTACGCGAACAGCGACTGAAGCAGGGTACCGGCGGAGACAGTCTGACCATCGATCGCTATTTTGACCAGCTATCCGCTTTGCGCGCTGAATACGCCGGTAATGCAAAAGCGCTGAAAATACTCGACGCGCTGGCGCAGTGGGGAAAAAATCTCATGAATTTTTAGAAGGCAGCAGCATGATGCTGCCTTCTGCGGCTATAATTCCAGATACAATGCATTCTTTATTTTGTTGTGTTTCCATGCGGTTATGAAAAATAATTATCTTGAAAGAATCCTGACAGCCCAGGTTTATGATGTTGCGGAGCAGACACCGCTTGATGACATGCCTATTCTGTCCGCGCGCATCCACAATCAGGTGTTGCTTAAACGCGAGGATTTGCAGCAGGTTTTTTCTTTCAAGTTGCGCGGGGCGTACAACAAGATGTTCAAGCTGTCTCCGGAAGTGCGTAATCGCGGCGTGATAGCGGCTTCAGCCGGCAATCATGCGCAGGGCGTGGCGCTGGCCGCGAAAAAACTGGATTGCAGCGCCACTATCGTGATGCCGGTGACTACACCGCAAATCAAGGTGCAAGCGGTTATGGCGCGCGGGGCGACGGTGGTGTTGCATGGCGATTCCTACAGCGATGCGTATGAATATGCGGTGGAGCTATCCGAGGCGCACCAGACGACGTTTATCCATCCGTATGACGATCCGGATGTCATCGCCGGACAGGGCACCATTGGCATGGAAATTTTGCGCCAGCACACCGGAAAAATTCACGCCTTGTTCGTGCCGGTGGGGGGCGGTGGATTGATCTCGGGCGTGGCGGCGTATGCTAAAAGGCTTTATCCTGAAATCAAAATTATCGGCGTTGAACCGGCTGATGCCAACGCGCTGTTCCGTTCGCTGCAAAGCGGTCGCCGTGTCAAGCTGCCGCAGGTCGGATTGTTCGCCGATGGCGTGGCGGTCAAGCAGATCGGCAAGGAAACGTTCCGGCTGTGCCGCGAGCTGGTGGATGAAGTCATTCTGGTCGATACCGACGAAATCTGCGCAGCGATCAAGGATGTTTTTGAAGATACGCGCACCATACTCGAGCCATCGGGCGCGCTTTCAATCGCCGGCATCAAGACCTATGTGGAGCGGGAGAATATTCTGCACCAGACGCTGATTGGCATTGCTTCGGGCGCCAATATGAATTTCGACCGGCTGCGACATATTTCCGAGCGTGCGGAAATCGGTGAACACCGCGAAGCGGTAATGGCGGTCATCATTCCGGAGAAGCCCGGCAGCTTCAAGAAATTCTGTAACCTGCTGGGTGCAAAGAGCATAACCGAATTTAACTATCGCTACGCCGACCCGAAGGAAGCGCGTGTTTTTGTCGGTATTTCGGTGCGTAACCGCGATGAGACCGAGAAGCTCGTCGCTGATTTGCAGAATAGCGGATTGAATACGCTGGATCTGAGTAATAATGAAATGGCCAAGCTGCATATCCGTCATCTGGTCGGCGGGCATGCGCCCGAGATTAAAAATGAGATTCTGTACCGGTTTGAATTTCCAGACCGCCCAGGTGCTTTGATGGATTTTCTCAATGCCATGAGTCACAACTGGAATATCAGTCTGTTTCACTACCGTAATCATGGTGCTGATTACGGGCGGGTGCTGATCGGCATTCAGGTACCGCCGGATGAAAAAACTGACTTCAAGCATTTTCTCGACCAGCTGGGCTATCGCTACTGGGATGAGAGCAAAAACCCGGCGTATAAGCTGTTTCTGGGCTGAGCGTCTGGCGGAAAATTGATCGATGCTCCGATGCAGAATCGTGCAAAGCAATGGCCTGAATTTACGCATACAACAATTTGGAAGATGACAGGGGAGAATCGCCAATGAATGAATATATCGCAGAACTATCGAATTTGTTTTCTTTTGACGAGCTGGCCAGACGCAGCTGGCTGGAGATTGTGTTGATCGTCTCACCGGCGGCGATGCTGATCTTTTTGTTGCTTGGCTATCTCTTTTTTCTGAAAACCAGAGCATGGCAGTGGACTATTTATTCGCTCAGTCTGGCGCTGATGATCGGCTATCTGCCTTATGAGCTTATGCGTCAGTCGACCGAATTGTCTCGCGCGCAGGCAAATGTCGATGCGTTGCATGACAATTTACAAACTTTTCTGCGCGAAGCGAATATTGAATATACCAACAACCTCAACGATGAATCTGTTGCGGAGAGCCTGCTTGACGAGCTGATCAAAGGTCTTGATGTCAGTGAACGCAAGGAATTGATCATGCTGTCGTGGATTATGTCGGAAAATGAAAAGTATGCGCTCAGCCAGATTGACAACAGACAGAAATTGTTTACCGATGACATCAAAACCAGCGTGAGCGACGCAAAAAGTGAAATTATCGAATCAAGAAAACCTGTTCCAGTGGAAAAAATTTCCGGTGATGTGGTGAAGCGACTGGAAACCGAAGTCAATCATCTGCTGGAAAACAAGATGAGCGCTTTCAAGCAGGAAATCGATAATACTCTGGACAGCTTTGAGAAGGACATTAATACATTTATTCAGGGCGAGCTCGGTAATTATGAAGAAAAGCTCGCGGCGATTACCCAGCAGAATGTCGATGAATTGCGCAAGTATTCCAGTCAGGCGAATCAGGCTATTGCGCAGCAGGTGAGCAAAATCAATCAGGAATCGCTGAAAAAACTCGACGACACGAAAACCAGTATAGAAGGTATCGGCGCGGCAATCGGCACTATCGATCTGCAGGCTGTGCTGAAACAGATGGAACGGCTGTCAACAAAAATTGAACATGCGCAGAAACGTAACGATGTGCAGTTTGAATATCTCGAATGCATGCGTACCGCAGGCATGCTGGATCTGGGCGGTAAGCGGGACGAATGCAAGGGGGCATTGGATAGCGCGTTAAGTAATTTATAGAAGCAGCTATTTCAGCTGTTTCGAATAAGCGTTCTACAGCGTAACTGTTGTTTTGTGATCGGGTATGAAAACAGGATTCCAGTTTAATCGGCTTTTGATCGCGGACAGCAATGCGTTTGCGTTGTTGATCTCACCGTGCACGATAAATGTTTTTTCCGGCGTTTGTGTGAAATGTCTGAGCCAATCGAGTAGAGCGGCCTGATCGGCATGCGCGGATAATCCGCCGATGGTGTAGATTTTCGCCCGAACGGGAATATCTTCACCAAAGATTTTGACAACCCGGGCGCCGTCCACCAGGCGCCGCCCCAATGTTCTTGCCGCCTGAAAGCCGGTGATGATGATGCTGCATTCCTGCCGACCCAGATTGTATTTGAGGTGATGTTTGATGCGTCCGGCATCGCACATGCCGCTCGCAGAGATAATGATGGCACCGTGGCGGATAGTGTTTAAATGCATGGATTCTTCAACATCCTGAACAAAATGAATCCGTGGTTTCCTGCCATCGCCGCTCATCCACTGCATGGCATCCACCGCTTCCCTGTCGAGCAGCGCGAGATGTTTCATGGTGATGTCGGTTGCCGCCAGCGCCATGGGCGAATCCACATAAATATCCATTTCACCAAGTTTTCCTGCGCGATACAAGTCAATCAGTAAAAACAACAGGTCCTGCGTGCGGCCAACGGTGAACGCGGGAATAATGACGTTGCCGCCTTTTTCTGACAGCGTGTTGTTAATGGCGAATACCAGTTCATCGAGTGTGTCGAGCATGTTGCGATGCAGCCGGTTGCCATAGGTCGATTCGACCAGCAGAATGTCGGCCTGCCGTATCGGCGTCGGATCGCGTACAATCGGGTGGCCGGGTTGCCCCAGGTCGCCTGAAAAGACGATTTTTTTGGTCACGGCGCCTTCGGTCAGCCAAAGCTCGATAATCGCAGAACCCAGAATATGGCCCGCATCCCGGAAAATGCATCGCACCTGAGGATGCGGCTGGATTTCATTGTCATAAGTCACGCTGTGTATCTGTTTGAGAAAATGTTCCGTTTGCGCCACGGTGTACAACGGCGCGTATTCCTGTGTGGCGCTGTTTCTCGAATGTTTGTCGCGCCGGGTTTTATTGCGCCATTCGGCTTCCTTTTCCTGGATATGCGCGCTGTCTTTTAACATGACTTGCAGCAGATCGCTGGTGGCCGAAGTCGCGTAGACCGGTCCTCTGAATCCCCAGACGCGTAGCCGTGGCAGCAGGCCGGAATGATCGATGTGCGCATGCGTGAGCAGGACGAAGTCAATGGTTTCGGGATCAAAGTCAAATGCGGTGCGGTTCTTTTTGTCCGCTTCGCGCCCTCCCTGGAACATGCCGCAGTCCACAAGAAAGCGTAACTCACTCGTTTCAATCAGATAGCATGATCCGGTAACTTCGCCCGCAGCGCCATGAAATGTCAGTTGCATAAAATAGTGGTAATGTTATTCATTAAGTGAATTGAGTATATGCATTGTTCCGTCGACAAGTAAATCGATTTCTGTGTCGGTAATGATGTAAGGCGGCATGAAATAAACTGTTTT
>JADZAR010000089.1 GCA_020852475.1 Nitrosomonas sp. | reverse complement strand
GGATTGCCGCCGGTTGTGATCATGTCGTCGACAAACGAACCGGAATCAGAGGACGTAATAAAAAAAATAACCGCCAGCACAATGCCAGCCCATTGCATCATCGACGCCCAGGGCAAGTGATCCAGCAGAATGTGCAGCGACAAGGCGACATTGTCCATGATTGACTCCGCCATGCTGCCATACTGTTTCTCGATATAAAGACCTGTGCCGCCGAACACGGCAAACCACACGAAGTTGACGAGTGACGGAATGAGCAATACACATCCGACAAATTCCCGGATAGTGCGTCCTCTGGATATGCGCGCGACAAAAATGCCAACGAAGGGCGCCCATGAGAACCACCATCCCCAGAAGAATAATGTCCATTGCGATTGCCAATCGCTATCCGGTCGACTGTCCAGCCACATACTGGTGAGCACGAATTTCTGCGCATAGTCGGCAAGCGTCGAGAAAAAAGCAATGATCTGATAGCGGGTTGGTCCGGCGAGAAACACAAAAACCAGGAATAATCCCATCAGGAAACAATTCAGAATACTCAGGTAGCGGATTCCTTTTGATACGCCGCTGACCGTGGAAAAAGTGGCCGCCGCGGTAATCAGCGTAATAATCCATACCTGCACCGAAGTTGAATAATCTACAGCGGCTAGTTGACTCAGCCCCGCGTTGATCTGCATTGCGCCCAGCCCGAGCGAGGTGGCTACGCCAAGCAGTGTGCCGACGGTACAGAATGCATCGGTTGCATGCCCCAGCCAGCCATGCACGCGCGCGCCAAAAAGCGGGTACAGCAATGTCCGTGGCGCCAGCGGCAAATCATGTCGGTAATGCAGCAACCCGATAGACAATCCAAAGACGACGTAAATCGCCCAGGGATGCAATCCCCAATGGAAGAAGCTGAAGCGCATGGCTTCTGCGACGGCTTCGCGGCTGAGTGGATCAGCCGTTGGCGGTTCGTGATAATGATAAAGCGGTTCCGCCACGCCCCAGAACACCAGCCCCATGCCCATGCCTGCGGCAAACAGCATGGCCAGCCAGGCGGCGTATGAGAACTGCGGATGATCATTCGGCTTGCCAAGCCGCAGGCGACCATAGCGGCTGAACAGCAGCCAGAACGCGCAGACGACCAGCGCTGCCGTGATGGTAATATAAAGCCAGTCAAAATGTTGCGTGATCGTCGAGAGCGCACCGCTGAACCATCGCGCGGCAGTCTGGCTCCAGATTCCTGCAAAAAGGATAAACGCAACACTGAGCGCAGCAGCGGTAAAAAATACCGGCGGCAGTATGCCTTCACGCCAGTCTTTTAACATGTGCATATAACGCGCGACGTATTTTTCCATCAACAGTTATCCGAGTTATTGTCCAATCGGTATTGTTTTGAATGGCGCGAATCCGGGGAAATATCCAGCCAGGCTCAAATCAGCAGCCCGGAACCTTTTTATTGTGGCAGCGCGCTCCGTGGGAAACGGCAATAAAGGCGTTTTATATCAGCATCGCTTAAGAACAGCTGCGAGACAACAGTTTGCACGATCATGGATCGAGAGAAAGCAATTGATCTGTTCGCGGAATGCTATTTATTTGAGGTGTCAGGCACTAAAAACAGAAATTCAGAAGCATACAGCTTGTTCAATAGCCGCGTACAGCGGATCAGGCTCTAGGACTGGGCGAGTAGTTGTTCGATGAAGCGGTCTTTGTAATCAATCTGACCAAAAGAAGCATTTTGTAATTCACCCTTTCTGTCAAAAATCAGTGCGGATGGCGTACCTTGCAGTGCAAAACGCTCGAAAGTTTCTGCTTTCATGATCTTCTGCTCCATAAACGTGCGTACCTGATGCAGTATCGATTGCCGCTGCTCTTCCGGCAATCGGTCAAATTGCGCTAACAACGTGCGTGAATAGGCCAGCACACGTTCATCCGTAACCGGTTCATTATCCGCCACGACACGATCCATAGCCACTGCGAAAGGAATCTTCCAGGGCAACTTGCCCGCATCGACCAGTACGCCACGCTGACTCAGCGCCTTATAGGTTTCACCAATCACTTCACCGGCATTCACCAGCAATTTTAGGTTATCCAGTGTGTTCTTATCATAATCCTCAAATGCAGTCGCCAAAGCGATAACCTCCAGGCCCTGGCCATGATATTTTTCATATAGCTGAATGGCAGCAGGCAAGGCATAAAGAAAACAACCCGGACAGTTGACCTGAAACACTTCGATCAGAACAACAGAACCCGACAGGCTATTCAAATCAACAGGACCGCCTTGAACCCACGTATCCACCGACACATCCGAAAGTTTGAGATTATTCATCTGTTTCTGGCTCTTTTAAGAAAAGACTAATCAGCAAAATATCATTTAATTTAAAACGTTTCACCTTATTTCAAAGCCGGTCGGATCAATACAAGCTTTTTATTCAAAAGGATGACGCAGTACAATGGTATCATCCCGGTCCGGTCCGGTCGAAATCATATCAATCGGTGTTTCACAAATTTCTTCGATACGTTTTAAATAATTCCGGGCCGCTGCGGGTAACCGGTGAAATTCTCTAATACCCGCTGTATTTTCAGACCAACCTGGGATTTCTTCATAAACCGGTTCGCAGAGATTCAAATCCTCGGCGCCAACCGGCAGTACTTCCGAATAATCGCCATTTGCCAGTTTATAACCGATACCGATATTCAGTGTTTCGACACCATCAAGAACGTCAAGCTTGGTGATGCAAAACCCGGTTACGCCATTGATTTGTATGGATCGTTTCATGGCAACCGCATCAAACCATCCGCAACGTCGCGGACGCCCCGTCGTTGATCCGAATTCATGGCCGCGCGTCGCCAAATAACTGCCGATTTCATCTTCCAGTTCGGTTGGGAAAGGGCCGGAGCCGACACGTGTGGTATAGGCTTTTGTAATCCCTAGAATATACTGCAACATTTGCGGGCCAACACCACTCCCCGTCCCTGCGGCGCCAGCAATACAGTTACTCGAAGTCACAAACGGATAAGTGCCATGGTCGATATCCAGCAATGCGCCTTGCGCACCTTCAAACAGCAGATTATCACCGGTTTTATTGGCATTGAATAACAGTTGCGGCACATCGGCAATCATGGGTTTTATGCGTTCGGATTGCAGAATCGCCTCATCGAGCGTTTTCTGAAAATCGATGACGGGGGCATTAAAATAATTTTTTAAAACAAAATTATGATAATCCAGCATTTCTCCCAGTTTAGCAGCGAACCGGTCCCTATGAAACAAATCCTGCAGTCTTATGGCTCTTCGGGCAGCTTTATCCTCATAGGCTGGCCCTATGCCACGCCCGGTGGTGCCTATTTTGCCCGCGCCGCGAGCGGTTTCTCGCGCCTGGTCCAGCGCCACATGACAGGGTAATATCAACGGGCAGGCTTCGCTGATGCGCAATCGCGCCGTCACATTGATGCCCATCTCCTCGAGCATGTCAATTTCCTTGAGCAGTGCTTCGGGCGAAATAACCACGCCATTCCCGATATAACAGGTTACATCGCCGCGCAGAATACCCGACGGTATCAAATGGAGTATTGTTTTTTTATCGCCGATCACCAGCGTATGGCCGGCATTATGTCCACCCTGAAAACGAACCACGCCTTGCGCATGATCTGTCAGCCAGTCTACAACTTTTCCCTTGCCCTCATCGCCCCATTGCGTGCCGATTACCACAACATTTTTTGTCATCACTCTAATCTCGTCTATTCCTTGCCATCCAAAAGCTAAATTTTCTCGACAACCCATTCACCGTTACGCTGCACCAGTTGTCTATCACAATTCAGCGTTCTTTGTGTTTGTTCCGGCAATTCCACAATGACAATATGACCGGCACTGCGCAATTGCGCTATTGCACTATCCAGCGCTTTATTTTTTTTCTGATACGGTGCAGAGATTCCCAGCGGATAAGATTTTTTCTCAACCAATCTGGATAATTCGCGCAGATCCAGACTAAAACCGGTTGCCGGTCTGGCCCTTCCAAATGCTTTTCCAATTTCATCATAGCGCCCACCTAGCGCTATCGCGTTCGAACAACCATCAGAATAGGCTGCAAAAACCATGCCGGTATGGTAGTGATAACCGCGCAAATCGGACAAATCAAAGGCCAGCGTGTCAACCAGCGGGTATAAGGCATCGCCCGCTTTCTCCAATTGATTCAAAGCCAGAACAATCTCTTTATGCGGCGGTAGTTTCTCTTTTGCGATTTGTAAAACCGCTTTGTCACCGTAAAGCTCCGGCAATAACAGCAATGCTTCACTTGTATTCTTTTCTAATCCCGTGCACAGTGTGCGTAATGCCGCCATATCCTTATTCTGCAAAATAGCAAACAGTTCTGCTTCCATTTCCTGAGAAATAGCCGAATTTTTTATTATTCCTCTAAAAACAGCAACATGGCCCAAGTCGACATGGAGTCTACTCAAACCGGATTTTGCCAGGCAAAGAATCATCAACTGCTGAATTTCAAGGTCGCTTTCCAGTCCTTCATGACCGTAAAGCTCGGCGCCAACTTGCAAAGGTTCCCGCGTTTGGGTCAGGCTGGTTGGCACGCTATGTAACACGCTATTCGCATAACAAAGTCTTGTTATCCCTTCACAATTCAGCAAATGCGCATCGATTCTCGCTACCTGAGGTGTCATATCAGCACGCAATCCCATCATGCGCCCACTCAATTGATCAATCACTTTAAACATTTGCAGATCCATATCGCTACCGCTTCCGGATAAGAGTGACTCGACGAATTCAAGCAGTGGTGGGGAAACAAGACAATAACCATGCACCGTCAGCAAATCAATCATGCTGCGGCGCAGCAGCTCGATATGATATGCCTCGGCAGGAAGAATATCCTCAATATATTCAGGCAGCAACCAATTACGCATGGCAGTCAAGCAACATGTTTTGACGGATTTATGAAGGGATTAATGAAAATTAACTGAATATGAGAAACAACGCCAAGCCGATCAGCATGGAAGTCAAACCTATAAAGCGTATCTGACCATCATCAAGCTCGGTCAACTTCTTAAATGCTTCACGCCATGCTTGAGGGGATAAAAAAGGAAGAACACCTTCGATAATCAACATTAATGCAAATGCCATTAGAAAAGTATCCAGCATCTTGCTTTTCCTTCTCCTGTGTAGATTACTTTCACAGAACTCTACTAAACATGTCCGGCAAAGAAAATAATCTTTTGATACGCTTGGGAGCGTATTGAAAGGTCATGTAACAAATTTCCCGATCTAATTCATTAATATAGAGAAGAAATTAAATATCACAGTTTTGATATTTAATTTCTGCGCACCCGAAGCATATGCCGACGGATGCGCAAGAATCAATTGCTAATTGCTTGCCGGATTCTTCAGATACTTGAAGAAATCCGACGTAGGCTCGAGTACCAGCATATCACTTTTGTGCTTGAATGCATTTTTGTAGGCATCCATACTCCGCCAGAATGAATAGAATTCGGGATCTCCTTTGAAAGCTTCTGCATAAGTTGCGGCGGCTTGTTTATCACCCTCACCCATTGTCTTTTGCGCTTCTCGATAAGCCTCAGCTAAAATCACTTCACGCTGGCGATCCGCATCCGCACGAATTTTCTCGGATTCCGCGGCACCGGTTGAACGAAGCTCATTCGCCACGCGCTTACGCTCAGCTTCCATTCTGCGATAGACAGATTCACTGACTTCCTGCGGCAAGTCAACACGTTTTAAGCGAACGTCGATGACTTCCACACCAATTTTTCGCGCATCCGAGTCCGCTCTCTGCCGCATAATTTCCATGATGACATCCCGCTCGCCAGACACAACATCGTGTACTGTACGATTACCAAACTCATCGCGCAGACTTGAATTTATGGTTTGGGCCAGTCGAATCTGGGCCAGACTTTCATCACCTCGTACGCTGATAAAATACTGGCGTACATCAACAATGCGCCACTTTACAAACAAATCCACGAGCACATTCTTTTTCTCCGATGTAATGAAGCGCTCCGGTTCCTCAGTATCCATTGTAAGGATACGTTTTTCAAAATAGCGTACATTCTGCGCGATAGGGATTTTAAAATACAAACCGGGCTCGGTTTTTACATCAACAACCTCACCTAACTGAAACAAAATCGCCTGTTGTCTTTCATCTACAATATAGATTGCTGTTGTAGCGAGAAAAAACCCGGCTACACCGATCCCCATCAAAATGGATGTTAAACTTTTCATTTATCTCATCTCCCTTTCGCGTCCGCGGAATGTGTCTCGCGTACGCATATTGCTATCCGGCATTACGTCTTGAATCACCGGCGATTGCATCTGTGTTACTTGCGGCATAGGACTCGATCCGCTCCCACCAATTAATTTATCCAGGGGCAAGTACAGTAAGTTGCTTCCACTTTGCTGATCTACCATGATTTTGCTTGTGCTGGACAATACCTGTTGCATCATATCAAGGTATAAGCGCTCGCGCGTAACCCCAGGCGCCTTGCTGTATTCTTCAAGAATCTGGCTGAAACGACTAGCATCACCTTCTGCGCTTGCAATGACACGTTCCTTGTAGCCTTGAGATTCTTCAAGCAAACGCGCAGCATTACCTCTTGCTCTTGGAATCACGTCATTCGCATAAGCCTGACCTTCATTCTTTTGACGCTCTCTGTCCTGACCAGCTTTAACCGCATCATCAAATGCAGATTGAACCTGCTCAGGCGGTTGAGCGTTCTGCATGGTTACTCTACTGATCGAAATGCCAATCTGGTATCGATCAAGAATTTCCTGCATTAAAACTGTTGCGGCAGATGCAACCTGCTCACGACCTTCATACAACACAAAATCCATTTTACTTTTGCCGATAACCTGTCTGATCGCGGTTTCCGCAGCCTGTAATACAGCATCATCAGGATCCCGGTTATTGAACAAAAAATTCTCCGGATTATTCAGGATATACTGCACGGCAAACTGAATGTCGATGATATTCTCGTCATCCGTCAGCATTAACGCTTCCCTCAATACTTTACTGCGTACATTATTCCGATAGCCGATTTCAACGGTACGCACTTGACTAACATTCACAATTTCCACTTGCTCAATCGGATAAGGCATATGCCAACGCAAACCGGCTGGCGTCGTATCAACATACGCGCCAAACCTCAGCACGACACCACGATGACCTTCGTTGACAATATAAAAGCCGCTACCGACCCATACAACCAGTAACAAAACAAGTATGGCGACAATACTGCCACTGCTGTATTGTCTTGGCTCCTTATTGCGAGGACTCCCGCCATCATTGCCACCTTTGCCTTCCTTCGCACCAAAAATAGTGTTGATTTTCTTATTGACATTACGCAACACTTCATCCAGATCGGGCGGCCCGGAGTCGCCTTTATTTTTTCCCCATTGAGGATCATTTAAACCCATAATTCTTCCTGTTTTATTTGTTCAAAATATAACTTACACCGTAGCACTATTACGCTTCATTTTGTCGAGTTCCATCGACGTCCCGTCCAACGGTTCAGGTCTTTTTGAAACAGCCTCAGTCAAGGCCTGCCTTATAAACTCCAAACCTTCGCCTGTTTTTGCGCTTAACCGTATGCGCACTATTCTACCATATTCATTCCGCACAATACCCGCTCCCCGATCCGACATATCACTCAGATCAATCTTATTTAAGATCAGTATTTGGGGAACATTCCCAGCGCCAATTTCTACCAGTATCCTGTTGACTTCGGCTATCTGCTCATCCCGATTCGGACTATGTGCATCAACAACATGAAGCAACAAATCAGCCTGAACAGTTTCTTCAAGCGTGGCACGAAAAGCCGCAATGAGCGTATGCGGCAATTCCTGTATAAAACCTACGGTATCCGAAACCACGACCGATCCGCAATCTGGCAGATACAGCTTCCTTGTTGTTGTGTCCAGCGTTGCAAATAATCGATCCGCCGCATAAGCATCCGCTCTTGTCAATCGATTAAACAATGTCGATTTTCCCGCATTGGTGTAACCAACGATAGAAACTGACAAAATGCGGGAGCGCTGTCTTGAGCGACGCTGCACTTTACGCTGGCATTGCAAGCTGAGCAGTTTTTCTTTGAGCAACTTCACACGTTTTTTTAACAACCGCCGATCCGTTTCCAGCTGTGTTTCACCAGGACCGCGCAAGCCTATACCGCCCTTTTGCCGTTCCAAATGCGTCCAGCCGCGCACCAAACGCGTTGCCAAATGTTCCAGCTGTGCTAACTCGACCTGTAGCTTTCCTTCATGGCTTTTAGCACGTTGCGCAAAAATATCCAATATCAGACTGGTACGGTCAATAACAGGCACATTCAGAAATTGCATCAAATTACGTTGCTGCGCCGGTGTAAGTTCGTGATTAAAAATCACCATATCACTCCCGGTATTTACTAGCAATTTGGCAATTTCATCAGCTTTTCCGCTACCCACATACATTTTTGGATCGGGATGCGACCTTTTCCCTTCAATGACTGCCATCACATCAATTTGATCGCTTGCTGCCAGCAGTTGAAGTTCTTTCAAGCGCTCCGAATATTGTCCTTCATTCAAATCCAAGCTTACCAGAATTGCTTTGCTGGATTTCTGAGCGCTATGAGGGCTTGATGCTTCAGACATTAAGTGTCACGCGTTTCTGGATTCTCAAACGGTATCGTAACTGCCTTTGAAGGCACGACTGTTGATATTGCATGCTTATATACCATTTGCGTTACCGAATTTTTTAGCAACACAACATATTGATCAAACGAATCGATATGCCCTTGTAATTTGATTCCATTGACTAAATAGATTGAAACCGGAATGTGTTCTTTGCGCAATATGTTTAGAAATGGATCTTGCAGCAACTGCCCTTTGGTACCCATGCGTAGCTCCCTGTTCTAATTATTGGTTATAGGAGTAATGACTCTACTTGATTTTAAAAATCAAATCCAGTATTCGACCTGATATTTTTGTGAATCTGCTTGTATGACGATTAATAAAATCATCAAACTATCCGGATCAATTGCCTGAAGATGATCCGGATAGCTTTTATTGACAGCAGCTTCCTTCCTTGCAGATGACAAACCAGGAGTCAACTCTAAAATGGTTGCGGTCTTGGTGTGTCATTGTTGGAAGGTGGTAGTATCGGTAATTTGATATCCGGTTGCTCGCCTGTCAGTGTTTTCAAAAATGCAACAATACTGTCAATTTCTTTTTTATTGAAATCACGATCAAGCTGCAATTTACCCATCGTTTTTACCGCTTCTTCCAATGTCCATACTGCACCATCGTGGAAGTACGGATAGGTTAATTCAATATTGCGTAATGTTGGTACTTTAAACACATTCAAATCAGTATCTTTTCCAGTCACTGCTTTACGGCCTTCGATTTTGCTGTCCGTTTTATACGGATGGTGCACACCGAATTTTTGATAGAGCGCGCCCCCTACAGCCGGGCCGTTGTGACATCCCGTACATCCGCTACTCTTGAATAATTGATACCCTTCCAGCTCCTGTTTATTCAGCGCCTCTTTATCGCCTTCCAACCATTTATCGAAACGTGATCCCGGTGTAACCAGCGTATCTTCAAACGCGGCGATAGCGGTAGTAACACGATCAATATCCACTTTATCCGAGCCAAATGCCTTTTCGAATTTAGCCCGATATTGTGGAATAGAATTAACGATACTTACAGCAAGTTCATGTGTAGACGCCATTTCTCCAGGATTTGCAATCGGCCCGCCCGCCTGCTCTTTCAAGTCTTTAGCACGGCCATCCCAGAATTGCGCCAGATTCATTGTTGCATTCAATACAGTTGGCGCATTAATTGGCCCCTGTTGCCAAGCATGTCCGATAGATGTTGGAATATTGTCAGTACCTCCCATGCTCAGGTTGTGACAGGAATTACAGGATATCCAACCTGATTTGGACAAACGCGGATCAAAAAACAGCATTTTACCAAGTTCCACCAATTCAGGATTTTTTGGCTTAACAGCTTTGATAGGCTGTATCGGTTCATTTTCATTGGCTGACACATTGATCGAGGTGACAAGCGCGCCAATCGATAGCAACGATATCACCAGAGTACGTACCATCATCAACATTCTCCCTAAAAAAACGGCTGTTAATGGCGCAGCCGATTACGCCTGATGAAACAAACATCCTATAAATAGGAATTCTCTAGTAAGAAACTCTATGGTTCCGGACTTAAACAATTACCACTTTAATATATAAGAAACACACATTAACGCCGATCGTTTCACCAGTCACAATGCCTAATTTTCCTTCTGTATACATGAGCAAGTAAGCATTTTACGTTTATTTCTGCACAGCCCTATCCGGGATATCATGCAATAAACTTGACAGCTCTGTTAGCGCCTGTTTATATACCTTGCGCTTGAATTCAACGACTGTTTCCAACTCCACCCAATAATGGTTCCATCGCCAGGCATCAAACTCAGGGTGCGCGCTTTTACGCAAGGATACATCGCTGTCCCGCCCGATCAAACGCAGTAAGTACCAGATTTGTTTCTGCCCTTTATAGTTGCCTCGCCATTCACGTCTAATCCATTTTTCCGGAACTTCATATCGCAGCCAATCACGTGTACGTCCAACAATCTTAACATGATTCGGAAGCAAGCCAACTTCCTCGGTTAATTCCCGATACATAGCTTGCTCCGGGCTTTCTCCCGATTTTATCCCGCCCTGAGGAAATTGCCAGGAATTTTGCCTGATCCTTTTACCCCAAAAAACTTCATTCTTCGAATTTAACAGGATAATACCAACGTTTGGACGATATCCATTACGGTCAATCATGTTAAAAAATCCATTTGACCCATTAAAATGTAAATTTTTTCATACTTTTTTACAGAATTGAAGCGTCATTAATATAACAACTGAATCAGTACTTTCCGAATCCGAATTTTAATACGCATTATTTTCAAGTTTAATTCTTTCTTGTGAGACTTAACCATACTTGAGCCAAGATTTCAAGGTAGAATTGCTACCCTTCTTTATTCACTGATGGAATCAAGCATGCGTGTTTCGCAATTTTTTATTTCGACACTTAAAGAAGCTCCCGCTGAGGCAGAACTGATCAGTCACAATCTGATGCTGCGCGCAGGCCTTATCAAACGTCTTGGCAGCGGATTATATACCTGGATGCCGCTTGGTTTAAGGGTGTTGCGAAAAGTAGAATATGTTGTTCGCGAAGAAATGAATAACAGCGGCGCCATAGAATTACTCATGCCCGCCATACAGCCCGCTGAACTATGGCAGGAATCGGGGCGCTGGGATGTCTTTGGACCGCAAATGTTGAAAATAAAAGATCGCCATGCACATGATTTTTGTTTTGGTCCGACGCACGAGGAAGTCATAACTGATATTGCGCGACGCGAAATAAGCAGTTACCGGCAGTTACCGCTTAATTTCTATCAGATTCAGACAAAATTCCGTGATGAAATCCGTCCACGCTTCGGTGTCATGCGTGCCCGCGAATTCCTGATGAAAGATGCTTATTCTTTTCATACCGACATGGATAGCCTGGAAGAAACGTATCAACTGATGTTCCAGACGTACAGCCGCATTTTTACACGGTTGGGCTTAAAATACCGCGCAGTTTCTGCAGATACCGGCGCAATCGGTGGCAGCGGTTCACATGAATTTCATGTTCTGGCTGATTCTGGTGAAGATGCCATCGCATTCTGTCCACATTCGGATTACGCCGCCAACATTGAACTGGCAACATCACGCCTTCCTGCGGATGTCTCGCAGCAAGAACCGCTCAAAGAAATACAAAAAATAGCAACACCTGATCAAAAATCCTGTATTGATGTCGCTGAATTTCTCGGCATTCCTTTATCGAGAACTGTCAAAACGCTGGCAGTAACAGCCAGCGGCAAGTCTTATTTGCTGTTACTGCGCGGAGATCATCAACTGAACGAACTCAAAGTCAGAAAGATTTCATTTTTGACTGACTTCGAAATGGCCAACGAAGAAACCATTTTGAATGCTACCGGTACTATTCCTGGATTTATAGGGCCGGTAGGATTGGAATTGGACATCGTAGCCGACTCCGCCGTCATGGAAATGCGCAATTTTGCCTGCGGTGCAAACGACACCGGATTTCATTACATCAATGCTAATTTTGGCCGCGACATCAAAGTCCCCCACCATGTTTTTGATATGCGCAATGTTTGCTCGGGCGATCTTTCACCAGATGGCAAAGGCACGCTTGAAATCTGCCGCGGCATTGAAGTTGGGCACATATTTAAATTGCATACAAAATATTCGCAGCACATGAAAGCAAACTATCTAAGTGCTGCAGGACAATTACAAAACTTTGAAATGGGATGCTATGGCATCGGTATTTCCCGCATCGTTGCTGCCACAATAGAGCAAAATCATGATCAGCGCGGCATTATTTTTCCAGAAAGCATGGCGCCGTTTCAACTGGCCATTATTCCAATCGGAATGCACAAAAGCGATCAGGTCAGCAGAGAAACCGAGAAGCTTTATAAACTGTTCCTCGACAATCATATTGAAGTTCTTCTGGATGACCGCAATGAACGTCCAGGAGTCATGTTTGCCGATGTGGAGCTGATTGGTATACCGCATCGGATTGTCATCAGCGATCGCGGATTACTGCAAGCAACCGTGGAATACAAAGGTCGCGCCGACCAAGATGCACAGACAATTTCTTTGCATGAAATAGTTTCGTTTATGCTAAAAAAATTATGTACAAATTGATTTTACTCTTTATCGTTTTATCGCATGCACTCACAGCGCAGGCCAACACATTACACTATGAAAAAATTATCTTCAGTGCGCATACTTTTTCATATACCGTAATTAATGACGAGGCTGTTACCTATCAACAATACGTCAGCCTGAATACAGACAACGACTGGTTGTCTGTCATGAGCGAACGACTCAAGCGATTTAAACCGGATCAATACGAACGTGAAGCTTTTTTGCGTACTGTCTATTATGAGGCAAAGCGCGCCGGACTCGATCCGCAGCTCATACTCAGCATCATTCAGGTTGAAAGTGGTTTCAAGAAATATGCCATTTCACATGCTGGCGCGCGCGGCTACATGCAAATCATGCCGTTTTGGGTAGAAGCCATAGGAGATCATAAACATAATCTATTTCATCTACGCGTCAATTTACGCTACGGCTGCATGATTCTGAGGCACTATCTGGATAAAGAAAATGGTGATTATTTTCGTGCATTGGGGCGGTATAACGGTAGTCTCGGACAGTCTTCCTATCCTCAAATGGTGTTCAATTTATGGTTTGGAGTCTGGCATTATTCAAATAATGCAGCATAAAACCGCTTGATTTTATCCTCCATTACCTGGAGTCGATGAATGCTTCGATGCTTTCCCGTGTCACGATACCCAGTTTGCGTGCAGCTGGCCGGCCAGCCGGATCAAAAAAGTAAGTGCTCGGCAACATCGAAACCTCATCCAGTTGCGATGCGATACGCCTGCTGCCAAGTATTGTCGGGTAACTGATTGACATCGCTTCCACAAACTTCATTACGACCTGCGGATCAGAAAATTCCATTGCAACACCGATCACCATGACATCTTTCCGGCTCTCATAGAGTGATATTAAATCAGGAATTTCTTCCAGACATGGAGGACACCAGGTTGCCCAAAAATTGACAACAACCCAGCGTCCCTGATAATCAGCCAGTGTATGCGTCTTACCTTGCGTATCCTTAAACTGAAATGCGCCTGCTTGCGCTGCAAACAACAACAAAGCGAAACCAGCCGCAATGCCAACGCTAAAGCGATTCATTTTCCACATATATCAATCTGATAAACTGCCGCATTATAGTCAAACTTGTGGATGCTCTCTCTCTAATTTACTATGCAGCTTATTCAATGCGCTTAAATAAGCTTTCGCCGACGCCACAACAATATCCGTATCCGCACCATGCCCGTTGACGATGCGACCGGATTTCTGCAAGCGCACGGTTACTTCACCCTGCGCATCCGTGCCACTGGTTATATTATTTACAGAAAATAATTGCAATTCAGCACCACTTGTCAGTAACTTCTCGATTGCACGAAAAGTTGCGTCAACAGGCCCGCTACCCTCTGATTCAGCATGCAATTCATTACCATCATCAGAGATCACCAGCCTTGCATACGGAACTTCTCCCGTCTCGCAATGAATGATCAGCGACAATAAGCGGTAACGCTCCTGAAGCACCAGAGCTTCATCAGAAACCAGCGCATGCAAATCTTCATCAAAAATTTCATGTTTTTTGTCCGCCAGTTCTTTAAACCGCAAAAACATGTTATTGAGCATTTCTTCCGATTCAAACTCAATCCCCAGTTCTTTCAATCGACTCCGAAAAGCATTGCGCCCGGAATGTTTTCCCAGCAATAATTTATTTGCGCCCCAACCCACATCTTCCGCGCGCATTATTTCGTAAGTCTCCCGATGCTTCAGTACGCCATCCTGATGAATACCCGATTCATGCGCAAACGCATTCGCACCCACGATTGCCTTGTTCGGCTGTACCGGAAAACCAGTTATTCCAGACACAAGCTTACTGGCAGGAACAATCTGTCTTGTGTCAATTTTTGTATCGCAGGGAAAATAATCCTGTCTGGTTCGTACAGCCATGACCACTTCTTCAAGAGACGCGTTACCTGCTCTCTCACCGAGCCCATTAATCGTACATTCCACTTGTCGCGCACCATTGATAACTGCTGAAAGCGAATTTGCAACCGCCAAACCCAAATCATTATGACAATGAACTGAGAATACGACTTTATCTGAATTGGGAACACGCTCACGAAGGATACGAATTAAATTGCCAAACTGCTCCGGCATAGTGTACCCAACTGTATCGGGAATATTTATCGTAGTAGCGCCCGCGTCAATAACTTTTTCGAGAATGCGGCATAAAAAATCTATCTCGGAGCGTCCGGCATCTTCCGGAGAAAAATCTATATCATTCGTATATTCACCTGCCCATTTAACTGCTTTAACCGCCTGTTCAATAACCTGTTCAGGCGACATGCGTAATTTATTTTTCATGTGAATAGGCGACGTCGCTATAAACGTATGAATGCGTGCAGCGCCTGTTCCCTTGAGTGCTTCGCCGGCCCGTCTGATATCGGACTCAATTGCGCGCGCAAGACCGCAGACTACACTGTCTTTAACCGACTCAGCAACAGCTCTGACTGCTTCGAAATCACCATTAGAAGCGGCGGGAAATCCTGCTTCTATCACATCAACACCCATTCGCTCCAGCTGCCAGGCAATACGGAGTTTTTCTTCTTTTGTCATGGATGCACCGGGACTTTGCTCACCATCGCGCAAGGTCGTATCAAAAATAATCAAATGTTCCTGCATTTATACTCTCCACATCTGGAAGAAAATTAAATCGTGACAAAATCCGTAGATCGGATTTAATTAAGAAAATAAATTGGATGATACGATCTTATACTGTGCGCGCACGGCGCAGCAGTCGCCCCGCCTGAGACACTAGCGTATTAAGATGAAACGGCGCGATCCAGGAAACATTATTCATATCGCGAGAATATAATTATTTTTTTTCTTTTATGCAACAGATGTGGATCAATTTTATCCGGGAGCAATTGTTTCACTTTTCTTTCGATTTTTGAAGAATCGCCAGAATTTTATGAAATATCCGGAAGAAGCATATCCTGCAAAAATACAGAATAGCACTACGGGCGGATGGCTTGGAATCAATACAAAAAAGAACAGAACCAGTAATAAAATCGTCACAAACGGCACTCTTCTACGCAAATTGATTTCCTTGCCGCTATAAAATGGAATATTGCTGACCATAGTCAAACCAGCAAAAAGTGTAACAATCAAAGCCAGCCACTTGATGTCATTTCCTGCCACATTAAAGTCCAATGCAACCCATATCAATCCTGCGACCAAAGCAGCTGCGGCAGGGCTGGGCAATCCCTGAAAAAACCGCTTATCGATGACATCAATGTTAGTATTAAAACGCGCCAGCCGTAGCGCGGCACAGGCACAATAGATGAATGCCGCAATCCACCCCCATTGATCCATATCTCGCAGCGCCCATTCATACATAATCAATGCAGGCGCCACACCGAATGACACCATGTCTGACATACTGTCGTATTCAGCACCGAATTCGCTTTGCGTATCCGTCATCCGTGCGACTCGCCCATCCAGACCATCCAGCACCATGGCAATTAATATGGCAATTGCAGCATATTCAAAATTAGCATTTATCGCCTGAATAATCGCATAAAACCCGGCGAATAATGCCGCGGTTGTAAACAAATTCGGCAACAAATAAATTCCGCGACGACGCAAACGGAATTGATTGGTTGGCGCATCAGACTGTGTTGCAGGTTCTGGATGTATATCGGGCATAAACAATGTCAGTGAATATGATGCAGCCTGTAATTAAATTAATATTCTGCAATAGCTCTCTCATACTGTGGAATACAGCCGGAAATACATTGCTGGAGATCAGCAGTGTTTTCTTAGATACACACCCCCCCTGTATCGGTATTGCTATTCTCTGAATTCAGCAAGTACTGTTGTCGTTGCGTGCACTTTATCGCCGATATTGACATTGATTCTAGTTTCCGGCGGAAGATAAACATCGACACGTGAACCAAAGCGGATAAAACCAAACCGCTGACCGCGCGAAAGATGATCTCCCGGCAGTGCATCACAAAGAATACGTTTAGCAATGAGTCCGGCAACTTGTACGCAAGTGACATCCGCACCATTATCCGCTTTGATCCATAAAGCATTACGCTCATTTTCCAGTGATGCTTTCGGTAAATCCGCATTAACAAATTTACCTGGAAAATACCATTTGTCACGTACTTCACCATCAATCGGACTTCGATTTGAATGCACATTAAATACATTCATAAAAACACTGACTTTAATCGCTTCCCGTTTCAAATAGGGATCCTCTACCTTTTCGACGGCGACAATCCTGCCGTCTGCCGGCGACAAAACGGCATTCGACATCATCGGTACTTCACGCGGCGGGTCGCGAAAAAACTGCAAAACAAAGACGGCAACGATCCAGAAAAACAGTGCCCAGAAAAAACCGGCAAAATAATGAACCAGTAGGGCCACTGAAAACGCAATCGCGATAAAAGGCCAACCTTCTTTTGCAATTAGAGGGTGCGGATAGTTAGTCATAAAAAAATATTTAACAGAATCAGAAAATTCAATAACACTAAAGCAATCACCAGATTGTGCGTTAATTCTTGCCTTGATCAACCAGCTTATTTTTACTGATCCAAGGCATCATGCCGCGCAACTGAGCACCAACCTGTTCGATCGAATGCTCGGATGCAAGACGGCGACTTGATTTCAACACTGGCGCCCCCGCCTGATTTTCCAGTATAAATTCCCGTGCATATTCACCGGTTTGTATTTCTTTTAAAATCTTACGCATTTCGACGCGTGTCTCATCGGTAATAATGCGCGGCCCACGGGAAACATCACCATATTCGGCATTATTCGAAATCGAATAGCGCATATTGGCGATACCGCCTTCATAAATCAAGTCCACAATCAATTTGACTTCATGCAGACATTCAAAATAAGCCATCTCAGGTGCATAACCCGCCTCCACCAATGTTTCGAATCCGGCCTGAATCAGCGCGGTCAGTCCACCGCACAGCACAACCTGCTCACCAAACAAATCGGTTTCGGTCTCTTCACGGAAACTGGTTTCAATCACGCCGCCGCGTGTCCCGCCATTGGCGGCTGCATACGATAACGCCACATCACGCGCTCTGCCCGATTTATCCTGATGAACAGCAATCAGTGTCGGTACGCCACCACCCTGGAGGAAAGTAGAGCGCACCAGATGCCCCGGTCCTTTGGGCGCAATCATGATGACATCAAGATCTGCTCGCGGCGACACCTGGCCATAATGAATATTGAAGCCATGAGCAAAGGCTAAAGCTGCACCCTGTTTCAAACCAGGCTCGATCTCATTGATATAGACCGTCGCAATCTGTTCATCCGGCAGCAGTACCATGACGAGATCCGCATCCTTGACAGACTCGGCGACTTCTTTGACGTTTAAACCGGCCTTTTCGGCCTTGCTCCAAGATGCGCCGCCCTTGCGTAAACCAACAGTCACCTGAACACCGGATTCACTCAGATTATTGGCATGGGCGTGTCCCTGTGAACCATAACCGACAATGGTTACTTTTTTCCCTTTAATCAGCGACAAATCTGCATCTTTATCATAATAAACTTTCATTATTTTCCTTTATACGCAATTTGAAACGGAAAGAAATGCTTCTTTCCTACTTCAGAAACTCAAAACTTGAATTCTTATAGAATATTATACCCTTAAAACCCAATCCCCGCGCCCGATGCCTGATGCTCCTGTTCTAACCGTTTCCAATACAGCGCTGCTTTCAATATTTTCCAGGAACGCATCCAGTTTTGAGCTCGTTCCCGTCAGTTCTATCGTATAAGACCTGTCGGTCACATCGATAATAGCACCCCGAAAAATATCCACCAGACGTTTAATTTCATCCCGGTCTGCGCCTATCGCCTTTATCTTAACCAGCATCAGCTCACGTTCAATGTGGTTACCGTCAACCAAATCTATCACTTTCACAACTTCGATCAGCTTGTTTAATTGCTTGGTAACCTGCTCGATCACCTCATCCGAGCCCGTTGTTACTAAAGTCATTCGTGACAACGTGGGATCTTCTGTCGGTGCAACGGATAGCGATTCGATATTGTAACCACGCGCCGAGAACAAACCTGCCACACGAGACAACGCACCCGCCTCATTTTCCATCAACAATGAAATAATATGTCGCATTTGATTTATACCAGAATCATTTCGGAAAGACCTTTACCGCCAGGCACCATGGGAAAAACATTTTCTGTCTGGTCAGTCATAAAATCGAGAAATACCAGTCTATCCTTCAGTCTAAATGCTTCTTTCAGCGCACCCTCGATATCCTCAGGCTGCTCGATTTTCATGCCCACATGGCCATAGCTCTCCGCAAGCTTGATGAAATCAGGCAGCGCATCCATATAGGATTCCGAGTACCGATTGCCATGAAAGAATTCCTGCCATTGCCTAACCATACCCATATAGCGATTATTTAAATTAACAATCTTCAGTGGCAATTTATATTGCTTACACGTTGACAGCTCTTGAATACACATCTGTATGCTGGCTTCGCCTGTGACACAGGCGACTTTTGCCTTGGGATTGGCAAGCTGCACGCCCATCGCAGCAGGCATACCAAATCCCATGGTGCCCAATCCGCCCGAATTGATCCAACGTCGCGGCTTGTCAAACTTATAAAACTGCGCAGCCCACATTTGATGCTGACCCACGTCCGAAGTAATGAATGCATCGCCCTTGGTCACTTCATACAGCTTCTCAACAACCATTTGCGGCTTAATAATGCTGCTCGCCCTGTCATACTTCAGACAATCGCGCGCGCGCCACAAGTCAATTTGATTCCACCACTCGCGCAGCGCATTCTGATCAGGCTCTCCTTCCGTATCTTTCAGCAATCTGATCAATTCTTTCAACACATCGGGGACATTACCGACAATGGGAACATCCACCTTGACGCGTTTTGAAATTGAAGACGGATCAATATCAATATGAATAATCTTCCGGTTTTCATTGGAAAAATGCTTGGGATTACCGATTACCCGGTCATCAAATCGCGCCCCCACTGCAATCAACACATCGCAATACTGCATAGCCATATTGGCTTCATACGTGCCATGCATGCCCAGCATACCGATAAACTGTTTGTCCGTAGCCGGAAATCCCCCCAACCCCATCAATGTGTTGGTACAGGGATAATTAAGCATTTTAGTCAATTCAGTCAGTAACTTGGCTGCATCACTGAGAATAACACCGCCTCCGGTATAAACAACCGGTCTTTTCGCACCAAGAATCAAATCAACCGCTTTTTTGATTTGTTTGGCATTGCCTTTTACCACCGGATTGTATGAACGCATTGACAATTTATCCGGATAATCAAACACGGTCTTCTGTTGTGTCACATCCTTGGGAATATCAACAAGAACAGGACCTGGACGGCCTGTGGATGCGATATAAAAAGCTTTTTTCATCGTTACAGCCAGCTCGCTGATATCGCTGACCAGAAAATTATGTTTCACACACGGTCGAGTTATACCAACCGTATCCACTTCCTGAAAAGCATCCAGTCCTATCGCATTCGTAGGTACCTGCCCGCTGATAATAACCAGCGGTATCGAATCCATATAGGCCGTAGCGATACCGGTAACGGCATTGGTAACACCAGGACCCGATGTAACGAGCGCCACGCCCACCTTATTACTGGAGCGCGCATACCCATCCGCCGCGTGGACCGCGGCCTGCTCGTGCCTGACCAGAATATGCCTGACCTGGTCCTGTTTGAACAATTCGTCATATATAAAAAGTACCGCGCCACCGGGATAACCAAAAATACATTCAACGCCCTCTTCCTGTAAGCAACGTATCGTTATTTCCGCGCCGGTTAGTTCCACACTCATGCTGTCTGCATCCCAAATTTAAAAATAATTAATCGTTATCCGCTTGCAAATAATAATCTGCTCATGACAGCGACATGATGCAAGTGCATCCTGCGCGGTCATATCAATTCATTCGACGCCGACCTGAACACTTACCCTGTTCAAGCGTCTCCCGTGCCGCCCACAGTCAATCCTTCAACACGCAGGGTAGGTTGCCCCACGCCTACCGGCACACTCTGCCCGTCTTTTCCGCATGTACCCACTCCGGGATCCAGCGCCATGTCATTGCCAATCATCGAGACACGCGTCAGCACATCCGGCCCGTTGCCAATCAAAGTCGCGCCCTTGACCGGATAAGTAATCTTACCATTTTCTATCCGATAGGCTTCAGCAGTCGAAAAAACAAATTTACCATTAGTAATATCAACCTGTCCGCCCCCGAAGTTTGCCGCATAGAGCCCGTCCTTAACCGATGCAACAATTTCGGCGGGATCTTTGTCACCATTCAGCATATAGGTATTGGTCATGCGCGGCATGGGAATATGCGCAAACGATTCACGACGTCCGTTTCCGGTAAGAGGCACATTCATCAAGCGTGCATTCAGACTGTCCTGCATATAGCCTTTTAGAATACCATTCTCTATAAGCGTCGTGCATTGCGTTGGATTGCCCTCATCGTCAATATTCAGGGAACCCCGTCGTCTGGCCAGCGTACCGTCATCGACAACGGTAACACCCGGCGCCGCCACGCGCTGGCCTACCCGCCCGGAAAACGCCGAGCTACCCTTACGGTTAAAATCACCTTCCAGACCATGTCCAATCGCTTCATGCAATAAAATGCCCGGCCAGCCATTACCGAGCACAACCGTCATCGACCCGGCGGGCGCCGGACGCGCATCCAGATTAGTCACCGCCTGCTGTACAGCTTTAGCTGCATATTCACGCAGAATATCTTCGGTAAAATAAGCATAGTCAAACCGTCCGCCACCACCCGCAACACCCTGCTCACGGCGTCTGTTTTCCTCCACAAGAACTTGCACCGATACGCGCACAAGCGGTCTGACATCGGTCGCCAGCATACCATCACTGCGCATGACCAAAATCACTTCATATTCTCCCGCCAGTGATGCCATTACCTGCGTCACACGCGAATCAAGCTGACGCGCATAGCGCTCAAGCTTTTCCAATAACAGCACTTTTTCGGTATCCCGCAGACTTGTTATGGGATCTTCAGGTAAATAAAGCAATGGCATTTCTTGAATCCGCGCGTTTGCAGCCACCTGAGCAGATCGGTTGCCGCCCTGACTTGAAATGGCACGGGTTGCTTTTGCAGCGGCTTCCAGCGCGGCCATGCTGATATCGTCCGAATAGGCAAAAGCTGTCTTGTCGCCACTGATCGCGCGCACGCCAACACCCTGTTCGATATTAAAGCTGCCCGATTTCACGATACCTTCTTCAAGCATCCAGCCTTCCGAGCGGTTGTACTGGAAATACATATCCGCATAGTCGATTTCATGCGCCAGAATTTGATCCAGCACCTGCTGCAATCCTGAAGGATCGATATTATAGGGTGAGAGCAGACAACGATCAGCTATTTTATAATAATCAGCATGTTCAATTGCCTGATAGCGGGATTCTGTAGTCATGGTCAGATGTTATCTCGAATTTCATTAAAACCAGAAAACGATTGGCTGGTTACCAAAAAGTATACTCTAGCATCTCATAGTCTATTTTATCGGAAACATCACAACCGGCGATGCTTTAAAGCCGGAAGACTGGCGCGCACACGTTTCAGATACTTTGGATCAATCTCGGCGACAACCGCCCCAGCGCCACGCGGCAGGCGCTTCAATACAACACCCCATGGATCGACAATCATGCTGTCACCATGCGTTTCACGTCCATTGACATGATAGCCGCCCTGCGCCGGCGCAATAACATAGGCCTGATTCTCGATCGCGCGCGCGCGAACCAGAACCTCCCAGTGCGCCTTTCCGGTTACCGCGGTAAATGCCGCCGGTGCAAGTATAATGTCTACGCCATCCATCTTGCGGTACAACTCGGGAAAACGCAGATCATAACAAATGGAAAGCCCGATGCGTCCGAAAGGGGAATCGAATGTAACAACGGTATCGCCCGCTCTGATCGTTTTCTCCTCGGCGTAGCTTTCATGCTCCATACTGAGTCCGAACAAATGAATCTTGTCATAGCGCGCGATCTGTTCACCGGTTTCCGAGTATACCAGACAACTGTTATAAACCCTGTCCGGATCAGGGGATGCCAGCGGAACCGATCCGCCAACCAACCAGATACCGAGGCGCTTCGCCGTTTCACTGAGAAAAGCCTGAATCGGACCGTTCCCAGGTTGTTCCATGGCCGCCAGTTTGTCCGTATCCTTCATCCCCATGAGACAAAAATATTCCGGCAACACAACAAGCCTGGCCTGCTGGGAAACCGCTTCTTCAATGTGGCGGGCAGCCTCTTCCAGATTGGCATCTACTGTCGGCCCGGACGCCATCTGTATAGCCGCCACACAAAAACAGTGCGCATCATTTCCTTCAACCATCTTGGGCATCTTCAAACTCGTTTAGCTATACTATAATTAATCTTATTATCAGTTATGACGCAAAAAATCATGCTCCACGTAAAATGGCGTCAATTATTGCCAGCACGCGTTCATATTTTTATTATCCGCAACAAAACCATATATATTTGCATCAATGCGCTACACCGCATCGCTCATGATCACGTAGTAAAATCCCGGCAAAGCTTACAAAGCATACCCATGACCATAAAGGTGGCAAAGTTTCAAATCGGGCATTCTAGCATTTAACACTGGCTTGATTCTATTTTCAATGCTCATTATCTGTTTATTCAATCGCCATCAACACGAAACCTGATCGCCCACGACTATTCCGACAAACTGATGAACACCATAATCGACGCAATAACGCACCCGGTACTGGCAAAAGCCTTTGCTTTCAGTCGCTACATGCAGCGGATGTTAAACAGCAGCCCCGCCGACAAGGAAATTTTACTCAACAATCTGGAAAAACCGTTTCAGCGCAGTGAAATGGAGGATTTCCTGCAGCATCACCGGCCAGCCATCAAAGATGAAACCGATCTCAACCGCGCGCTCCGATTATTACGCAAGCATGTCATGTTGCGACTCATCACCCGGGATATTGGCGGACTCGCCGACCTTGCCGAGGTCATGTGCACCATGACCGATCTTGCTGAAATCAGTATCCATTTTGCCCTGCGGCATCATTATCACTGGCTTGCCGAACCCGGTCGTTTCGGTATCCCGGTGGGCAAGGCCAGCAGCCGGAAGCAACCCTTGCTGGTGGTCGCCATGGGCAAACTGGGTGGACGCGAGCTCAATGCTTCTTCCGACATTGATCTGATTTTTGTTTATCCGGAAGATGGTGAGACCAGCGGAACAAAAACAGTTTCCAACCATGAATTCTTCGCGCGCCTTGGCCGCAAACTGATCGCCTGTCTCAGTGACTACACCGTTGACGGTTATGTTTTCAGGGTCGATATGCGATTGCGGCCACACGGCGAAAACAGTCCGCTCGCCATCAGCTTTGACATGCTCGACGACTATTTCAAAACCCAGGGGCGCGAATGGGAGCGCCACGCCTGGATCAAAGGCCGTGTTGTCGCCGGATTGTCCGATGCCGAAGACGAATCCCGCTTGATGGAACAGATTGTCAGGCCGTTTGTGTTTCGCAAATACCTGGATTTCGATGCTTATGAATCAATGCGCCGCCTGCATACGCAACTGAGAAAAGAAGTGGAGCGGCGCGAAATGCATGACAATATCAAACTGGGCCCGGGCGGCATCCGTGAAATCGAGTTCGTCACGCAAGTGTTCCAGCTGATACGCGGCGGACGGGATGTCGATCTGTG